>CBFGOD010000013.1:0-21097 GCA_965650295.1 uncultured Shinella sp.
ACGTTCATCAGCGAGAAGATCAAGGTCAATCCGAGGGCGATCAACGCATATTGCGCCCCGAGATAGAGACCGTTTGCAATTATCTGTTCCATCGTGAGCCTCCAATGGAAGGACGTTCAGGCAAAGGGAAATCCGGCCGAACGACTTGGCGCCGCCCGGATCCCCTGTCTCATGTGTGCCTAGGCTCTGATCAGTCGACCTGGCCGACGAACATCGTCTCGAACTTGCCGCCCTTGTATTCGTTCACGACGAGCGGAACGGAGACCTGACGCTTCTGGCCGAAGGAGGTCATGCCGACATAGCGCAGCTTGGCATCGCCCTTCATGAAGGGGTTCGGCGCTTCGAACGTGTCCATGGTCTTCTTGTATTCCTCGACATTGTCGATGGCGGCCGGGTTCGCCTTCAGCGTCTCGATGATGTATTCGAGAGCGTAGACCTTGGTGTTGGACTCGTCGTTGTACTCGCCAAACATCTTCGTATAGCGGTCGACGAATTCCTTCATCGTGTCGCTGGCGAGTTCCGGCGTGGACGCGCCACCGACCGAGATGAAGCCTTCGGCAAGTTCGCCTGCACCTTCCTGCAGAACGGTCGCATCCTGTCCCGTTTCCGTGGAAATGAAGCCGGTATAGCCGAGTTCGCGGGCCGAACGGATGAGCTGCGGCGCATTGGCCGGGGAGACGCCCGAGAGAACGAGGAGGTCGGGCGAGGCCTGGATGACGGGCAGCAGGACCGGCGTGAAGTCGGTCGTGTCCACCTGATAGGTCACGTTGCCGGACACCACTTCAAGGCCCAGCGCCTCGGCGGCTGCAATGCCGGATTCACGCTGGCTAAGCGGGTCGGATTCGTTGGCGGCAACGAAAGCCACCTTTTTCACGCCCTTGTTTTCCTTGAGGTATTTGTAGATGGCCGGGCCAGACTGGTAGTTTGCCACCATGCCGAGGATCGCGTTCGATGCCGGTGCGGTGAAAAGCTCTTTCGGGAAAGCGTAAGGGAAATACATGATGCCGTTGTGCTCGGCGACCGGGCGCACCGCTGCCGCGCCGTCATCGACATTCGGGCCGACGACATAGTGCACGCCGTCCTGTGCCATCTTTTCCATGCCGGCGATGGCGCGCTTCGGGTCCTTCTGGTCGTCGAAGGGCACGATCTCGATGTCGTAGGTCTTGTCGCCGATCTTCACGCCGCCGAGTTCGTTCAGCCACGCGGCGCGGGCTTCCATCGAACGCTGGTTGGAAATGCCCCAGGCCGCCGCCGGGCCGGACGTGACGCCGACGAAGCCGATCTTCAGCTTGGCGTTCTCTGCGTGCGCCATCAGCGGCAGGGACAGGAAAGTTGCTGCGGCGAGGGCGGAAAACTTCAGGAATGTACGCTTGTGCATGTTGTTCTTCCTCTGGGCCATTGATTTATTTTCTGGTGGCGAAAGGGCCGCGAGGGCGGCCACGTTTCGGCCTTGGCCAGGGCATTGAATGTATTGTTAACAATCTTGTCAAGTGGCCGTGTACAACGCGTGATCATTTGATCGACGAAATCGTGCTTGTTGGTCGATGAAATCGGCCCTATTTAGGAAGAGAGTGCAGTAGATTACGCATGTCGAGGTGATGCGGTGGTTGACTTGGGTCGGGAAAGTTTGATCGAGGCTGATGACGTCGACGAAGGCGATATCGTCGAGCGTATTTTCGACGCCGTCGTCGAGCAGAGATTGCCGCCGGGAACAAAGCTCTCTGAGTCGGCGCTGTGTGAGGCTTTCGGCGTCGGGCGCATGCGCATCCGCCGGTCTCTTCTGCTTCTGGCCAGCCGCGAGGTTGTCGAGCTTCATGCCAATCGCGGCGCTTTCGTTGCCTCGCCCACCCCGGATCAGGCGCGCGAGGTGTTCGAGGCGCGCCTTGCGCTGGAGCCGAATATCACGCGGCTTGCCGTCCAGCGCGCCAGCGAGGACGATATTGCCGAGCTCAGCCGCTTGCTGGAAATGGAATATGTCGCGCACAAGGAGCGGCATCGGCACGACGCGATTCGCTTGTCAGGCCAGTTCCACACCATGCTTGCGCAGATAGCGGGCAACGCCATCCTGATCCGCACGATAAAGGAACTCGTGACGCGGACCTCGCTGATCATCGGCCTTTTCGGCGCGCCGGGCCTCACCAATTGCCGGGACGACGACCATGCGGCAATCGTCGGCTCTTTCCAGACCCGAGACGCAGAGAAAGCAGCGTGGATGATGACGCTCCATCTCAAACACATCGAAAGCCACCTTCAGCTGAACGCCAAGCCCCATGAGGCGGTTGATCTCGTTCAACTGTTCACGCGCAAAAATCTTGGGGAAGGATAAAGGCGTGACCAATGTCGGTCGTTGGATTTGGCTATAGGCGCTACCGGCCAATCACCATTGCTGATCGGGATCGGCGATGAAGGTGGGAATGTCCGCGCTCTCGCCGGTCGCAGCCTGGAGCAGTTCGACACACCGTCTGCGCTCTTCCTCGATGCCCTCGACGATCATCAGAACCGGGTCCTTCTGACCGCGGGCCAGGTGCCGTGCGGCGATAATCCACGCTGCGCGTTCCGTGCTCGATGTGAAGACACCCGTTTGTGCGTCCAAGGCATTTCTCCTGCAAAACATTGGTTGCGAAATCTGAAGCAAATTCCTTGCGCGAGCGTTGCGTCCGGCGATGCCGCGCCATCGGTGGCGGGCGACGATGTTCAGGTGGATCGCTTTACAGTAAAGCTGCCGAGATCACGCACAAGCGTCGGCTTCGGAGGACCGGCCGGCTCTTTAGTGCCTCGGTGGGCAGGAGCAGGCCAGCAGAATGGATGAGAGTTTCTTCGCGCGGGACGCTGTTTTGGTTGCGGCTGAACTCCTCGGAGCCTGCCTGCTGGTCGATGGCATTGGCGGGCTCATCGTGGAAACCGAGGCCTATCGCCAGGATGACGCGGCTTCTCACAGTTTTCGCGGACAAACGCCTGCAAATGCCGCCATGTTCGGCGAGCCGGGCAGGGTTTATGTCTATCGCTCCTACGGTCTGCATTGGTGCCTGAATTTCGTCTGCGAGCGGGGCAGTGCGGTGCTCATTCGCGCGCTGGAACCAACGGACGGGCTCGACGAAATGATGGCGCGCCGCGGGGTGACGGCGATCCGCAAGCTTTGCGCCGGGCCAGGCAATCTGTGCAAGGCACTCGGCGTCACGGGCAGCATGAACGGACTTTCCGGTCTTGCATCCCCTTTCTCCCTAAGCCCGCCGTTCGAACCCGTTCCTTCAATAAGTGGTGTCCGCATCGGCATCAGCAAGGCTGTCGACCACCCGTGGCGCTTTGCGGTGCGAGGGTCCCGCTATCTCAGCAAGCCGATCTAACGCTGTTAGAGGTGTTCCAAACGCTGTCCTTTGAACGGCGTGGAACGTTTGGTGCCCAACTCCATTGATCAGCCAAAGGCGTGGAGGCGGCGATATGGAGCGGTATTATTTCAAGATCCAGGATCAGGATGGTGTGCTCCAGCCGGATCGCGGTTTCGAGTTTCCCGATCTGGCCCGGGCGAAGGAAGAGGCCAGGACGCTTCTTGCGGAGATGGCGATCGACGGCCTCCCCAACGAGCCGATCGACAGCATATCGGTGGAGCTACAGGACGCCAATCGTGTGCCGATCCTGACATTTCGTCTCGTTCTCGAGGCCATACCTCACGGCGCACAACAGCTTTGACAGGCTTCAGAGATCGGCGACCTCAAATTCTGCGGTGAAGGTCGTTCCCTCGCTCCCGTCGATGGTAAATGTGCCGTTCAATTGGTGGACAACCCCTTTGATAAGCCGGCTTCCCATGCCTTGATGCACGGTCTGCGGATCAAAGCCGATGCCATCGTCGCGGATCGTCAGGCGGACGCGGCGTCCTCCGATGCCCTTGAGCGCAATGGAAATCCGTCCCTGGTGCCTGTCCGGAAAGGCATATTTCAGGATGTTCGTGATGATTTCGCTGGTCAGCAGTGCTAGCGGCGTCGCGTTGTCGGCCGTAACGGTGATCTCGTCGATGTCATAATCGACGCTGACAGGCGCGCCATAGGCCGTCACCAGTTTTTCCACCACCGAAGTCAACAGGTCGCGCGCACGCAGCCGGGCGAATTCGTCGTGCCGGTAAATCTGCTCATGGACCGCGACCATCGAGGAAATCCGCTCGCCCAGCGCTTGCTGGATGTCCGCCGGCAGGCGCTGGAGCTGGATGATGCTCTGGACGGCTTGGAGGTTGTTCTTGACGCGGTGGTGAACCTCGCGAAGCAGCAATTGGTTGTCGGCAAGTGCATTCCGGAGCAATTGCGACTGTGCCGCGTCACGCTGCCGGAGGTGCCGTATCCACTGCCCGGCGGCCAGAAGGCTGATGCTGGCGAGGATCAACACGGAAATCGCCACCGCGACATCGCGCCAGAATCGCTGGATCCCGAAATCGTAATCGGCCGAGGCCAGTGCGATAAGCCCTGTGTCATCGACGGTCCGATAGGCGACGACGCGATGCGCGCCATCGACGGGCGAGATCGCGTCATAGGTGCCGGCCGGAGCTTTGCGGAGATAATCCGTGAAAAGCACGTAGTTGCTCATGTCGAGCGGGCCTTCGGCAAGCGGATAACGGGCGACGAGCTGGCCATCCGACCGAATGAAGCTGACGGTCGAGTTCGGTCCGAGATCGACGGCTTCCCAGACCTCGCGGAGAACCTTGACCTCGAAGGACACGACGGCCGCACCGGCGAACCGGCCGTTCCGCTCCAGCCTGCGGCTGAAGGCAAAGATCTGCTCGCCGTTCAGGCGGCTGATCAGGAGGCTGGAAATATGCTGCCGGGCGCCCTTGGCCAGCTCCGAGAAATAGGGACGGTCGATGATGCTGATCGGCTTGATCATCGGGTCGGTGGAGTAAAGGGTCAGGCCCTTTTCATCGACCACATAGGCCTTCACCTGGCCCGGCAGGGCGGCAACCGCCTCGTTGATATTGCGCACAGTGTCGGATATCGGCGGCACCAGGTTCTCGCCAAGCGTTTCATCGATGCGCTGCAGGGCCTGGCGCGCGACGGAATCGATGAGCGATGCGTTGGTCGCAACGATCTTGGAGGCCGCGATTGCCCGTTCCTCGGTGCGGCGGACCGCATCCCGATAGCTCGTGTTGAGCCACAGGCCAAGCATGAGAAGCAGCGAAACGAACATCGCCACGATGATCATCGCGGCTGCTTTTGCCAGCGTGAATTGGAGGTTCAGCCCTCGCAGCACCATCCGTCCCCTCAATGCTTCGGCAATCTTATCCGCAGACCGGCGCCTGTCCACCCATTCGTGAGGCCGTCAGACTTCGGTCAATTACCGTACGCGATTGGGAGGCTGAGAACTGGTGGCCAGAACGTCGCCTTTTCGGAGTGGCGCACTATATCGTCCTCTTCGAAGACGCGCGGCGAGGAGCCGAGCCATGATCATGCAAAACCAGCTTCTGGCGGCACTTGCGCGGGACGACCAGGCGTTCCTGTTTCCGCATCTGCTGGAGATGGAGCTTCCGCAGGGGCTGGAACTCTCCATGCCCGGCACACCGGCCATTCACTGTTATTTCCCCGTTGCCGGCATCATATCCACCGTCGTGGTTTCACCTGAGGGCAACCAGGCGGAAATCGGTGTCATCGGACGGGAAGGCATGTCGCCGGCCTCGGCCATTTTGGGGGCTGATCGCAACCCTTACCGGACCGTCATACAGGTCACGGGACGCGGTTGGCGCCTTCCAAGGGAGGACCTCGTTCAGCTTATGGATGACCGTCCCGCCATGCGAAGCGTCATGCTGCGCTGGGCACATGCCTTTTCCAGCCAGATCGCCTTCAGTGCGCTTTCGCATGCCGTACACTCCGTCGATGAGCGTCTCGCGCGCTGGATATTGATGTGCCACGACCGGCTGGATGGCGACCGGCTGGCCCTGACGCACGAGTTCCTGGCGATCATGCTGGCGGTGCGTCGCGCGAGCGTGACGAACGCCCTTCACGTGCTCGAAGGCCACGGCTTCATCTACGCGCACCGCGGAACCATTATCGTGCGCGACCGTGCTGCGCTGGAAGCGTTCGCGGCTGATGCCTATGGCGGAAGCGAGCGGGAATATGCCCGTCTTTTCAAATGCGCAGCTTAGAACAGCACCCGCGTCTGTCCGCTACCGTACCGACGCCTCCGCACGGGTTGTCTCGCTGATTTTATGATCATAGATGGACGACCATCGACTTCAGGAAGACCGTCGCCGCTGGCACATATGCGGTCACCGAACCGCTTGGGATTGTTATTGGATGGCAGACGTTTGGCAGGGCAGGTTTCGGAACAACCTGCTTCGGCGTTTGCCGGAAAACAGTCTGGAAAGGTTCGCCCCTCAACTGGAATGGGTGGAACTTCCGCGTTCCTTCCAGCTGTCGTCTCCTCACCAGGCGATGGAGCACGCCTACTTCTTCGAAAGCGGCATTGCATCGGTGGTCGTGCGCTCTCCCGAAGGGCAGCATACCGAGATCGGGGTCATCGGCAGGGATGGAATGTGTCCCACCTCCACGATCCTCGATACGGATGTCGATCCTTTCTCCGTCTTCATGCAAATGCAGGGTGAGGCCTATCGCCTTCCGGTTTCAGTGTTGAAGACCGTGCTTGCGGAAGATCGCGACGTGCAGGGGTTTTTCGCCCGCTATACGCAGGCGCTCGCCGTCCAGCATGCCTATACGGCGCTATCCAATGTCGTACACCATATCGACGAGCGGCTCGCGCGCTGGATCCTGATGTGTCACGATCGGGCGGACGGCGCGGATATCAGTCTGACGCACGAATTCCTGTCGATCATGCTCGCCGTCCGGCGCCCAAGCGTCACGACGGCACTTCACGTGCTGGAAGGGAAGAAGCTGATCTACTCCGAACGCGGCATCGTGATCGTACGCGACAGGGCCGGACTCGAGGCATTTGCGCGCGATGCCTACGGCGAATGCGAAAAGGAATACGAACGCCTTATCGGGCCGATGACGGGCGACTAGGTCAGGACATCGCTGAACGGCAGGCAAGCAACGACTCGCCCTCCGCTATCGACGATTTCGAACAGGCGCGCTTCGTCCATCTGCCCCTTGCGCAAGTCGTCTGCAAGGATTTCGCGGGCGGCGAGCCGTGCTTCTGCGATTGCCGCATTCACCGTGTCGAAATCTCCGCCTTCCAGGTCCTCTATCCGTTCGCTCCGGCTGCGGATGTGAAAGAAGTAATGGGTCATCGGCGCCTCGATTGCCTGCTGCGTGCGGTGCGGACCAGCAAAGCGGGCAAATGTTCCGTGCTCCATGCGGCTTCCGTACGAAAGCGTACGGCAACCTCTCGGGCGGCGTCACGTTCTTCCGGAAATGGAGGAACGCATGGATACGCCCCGACCGGCTGACGCCCAGGCACTGGCGATGCATGCCGATATAGAGGCATTGCTGCCCGCCCTTGGCCGTTTTGCGCGCCAGCTCACCCGGTCACCAAGCGATCGGGACGACCTCATCCAGGAAACAGTGATGCGAGCACTCCGCTCGGCGCATCAGTTTCGGCCGGAGACGCGGTTGCGCTCCTGGCTCTTCACGATCATGCGCAACACATTCAATACGGAGTATCGCCGCCGTTGCAGAGAGAGTGTCGGGCTCGAGGACGATGTGCTCGACCGTGTCATCGTCAGCGCGCCGCAGGAATGGGCGGTCCGCCGCGTCGAGCTGCGGTCCGCTCTCGGCCGTATCCCCGCATCTTCACGCCGCACTTTGCTCCTTGTCGCCATGGGTGTCAGCTACATCGACACGGCCCGGCTTTGCCGATGCGAGATCGGCACGGTGAAAAGCCGTGTCAACCGCGCGCGCAAAATGCTGGAGGACCAGATCGGACGCCCCGAGGCGTTTTGATAGTCGTATGCGATCGGGTGTTTCGCAAAACGGCGTCGCTCGAAAAACAGCAAGGCCGCCGGTTTGCCCGGCGGCCTTGCATATTTTACAAGTCAATCGATGTCGCCGGCCGTTTTTGCCGAGGCATTACCGAGCGACGCGGCGAGCAACGCCTGCGTCGGATCCGTTCCCCTGAAGCCGGCCTGAGCGAGAATCTCGTCAAGGATGGGTTTTTGGGCGGTGAAGCTGAGAAGCTGGCTGCTGAGATCGCCGACCGCATTCCCCGAGGCGTCACCACCATTGCCGCCAAGGGCACCGGCAAGTCCGCCCGCGCTGAAGATACGAATATCGGAAATCTTCTCGATCGGCTTCATGGCCTGTTCCAGCGCCTGCGGGATGATCGCGACGCGGGCGCGGGCAAGTTCGAATTCGATGATGCTGGCCGAAAGCGCATTGCGGGCTTCGTTGAGCGCGCGTTCGGCCTTGGCCTCAGCCTCACCGAGCTCGATGACGCCGCTCGCCTTGATCTTGGCGGCTTCCGCATCCGCTTCAGCCTGGATCTTGATGGCGGCCGCGAGGTTTTCGGCGGCCTGGCGCTCGGCTTCCGCCTTGACGGTGATGGCGGTCGCGGCTTGCTCGGCGTCCTTGCGGGCGTCGATGACGGCGATGCGCTTGGAACGCTCGGCGATCTCGACTTCCCGGGCCGTCGTCACCTGTTCTTCGGCGGTGATGGCCGAAGCCTTGGCTTCGTCCGCCTTGGCGCGCGCAGCCTGTTCCTGCTCGCTCTTCTCGGCCACGGCAATCGCAGCGTCGATGCGGGCGGTTTCCGTTACGCGGCGGGCTTCGGCCTCACGCTCGGCAATGCCGCGCTCGGCATCGATGCGGGCGGTTTCACGGGCCTGACGGGCCTGGGAGTCGCGCTCGGCAATACCCTTTTCGGTGTCGAGGCGAGCAGTTTCCTCGCTAAGGCGGGCGAGCTGTTCGGCTTTGGCGGCCTCCGCGCGGGTTTCCGCCGTCTTGTTGGCGATATCGCGTTCCTGCGTCAGCTCCGCGTCACGCTGCTCGCGCTCGATGGTCAGGCGACGCAGCGAGGCTTCGCGGTCCTTGGTGGCGATCTCCACTTCGTTGTCGCGCACGATCTGGTTGCGCTCGCGTTTGCGCTCTTCCGTGATCTTCGTCAGCGCCGTCAGGCCTTCGGCGTCGAAGCTGTTGTTCGGGTTGAAATGTTTGATATCGGTCTGGTCCAGACGGGTCAGCGATACGGACTCAAGCTCGAGACCATTCGATTGCAAGTCGTGGGCGACGGCTGCCTGCACCGACTTGACGAACTCGGCGCGCTGCTCCTGAAGATCGCGCAGGGACATGGTGGCGGCAACGGAGCGCAGACCGTCGACGAATTTCGCTTCGACGAGGGTTTTCAGCGCATCGGCGTCGTTGGTGCGGTCGCCGAGCGTCTGGGCGGCAAGCGCGATGTTTTCCGAGTCCGGCTTCACGCGCACATAGAACTCGGCGGTGATATCGGCGCGCATGCGGTCTTTGGTGATCAGCGATTCATTTTCCGCGCGCTTGACCTCGAGGCGGAGCGTGCTCAGCGATACCCAGGAATAGGAGTGGAAGATCGGCAGGATGACCGAACCGCCGTCCAGCACGACCTTCTTTCCGCCCAGACCCGTGCGTACATAGGCTTTGTCGCGTGTGGCGCGAGTGTAAAGGGACGTCATGATAATGCCGATGACGACGATCGCCGTCACGATGACCCCGGCAATAAGCCCTACAGAGAGGAAATCCATGAGTGTTCAGCCTCCGTTGCTGGAATGGTTGTCGTCATTGAAAGCCGCAGGCGCCGGAATGGCCTTGAAGAGACCGTTCGCTCCGTCGACGATCAGCACGAGCGTGCCGGTCTCCATGACGTAGCCCGGTTCTGCCTGGGCACGCAGCGTATGAATGTTGTCGTAGCGGTCCTTGATGCGCACCGTACCGGGATGCCCCTGATCGAGGGGGCCGAGCGTCACGGTGCCGATGAGGCCGATGAAATCGGCCTGCTCCTGCACGCTCGTTTCATCGCGCGGAATGATGCGGGCAAGACCACGGCTCGACCAGCGCGTCACCGGTATCGCGACGGCGACCGCGCCGGTAGCCGCGGCGTAAAGCGGTAGCGGATCGCGGAAATGGGAGATGATCGACTGGATCGCAAAGCCGGCCGCTGCGAAGGCGGAGAGCAGGATGACGGCGAGCACGAGGATCGGCACGCCGCCGGCATTCAACCAGGACATCCATCCGCCAAGCAGGCCCGACTCCGCGTCGCCCGGTCCGTTGAAGTCGAGACCGTCGTCGATCAGTCCCGACGCGGACGCGCCCATCAGGACGGAAATGAGCTCGACAAGGCCGAGGCCCGCGACCGTCATGAGGGCGATCCAGAAGGGGGCAGTGCCCGGCTGGACGATGGAATCCATTATCGCTCACCCTGTTTGAAAGCGTTGAGACGTGCCTCTATTGCCTTTTGACGTTGCAGACGGCCAAGTTCTTCGACTTCCGCCGTGCCTTCCATTGCAGGCTTCGATGGCACGCCGGTGACACGTTCCACCGCCTGGAGGGCATCGGCAAGACGCTGGTCGTTGCGCTGGGAGGGTGTTGCCGCCTGCGGCGCTGCACGCTCGACGCGTTTGGCATCATCCAGCCGCTTCATGGCGTCGGCGCGCGCAGAAGCGATGCTGCGCAACGTGGCTTCCGCCTCGGCGACCTCGCCGGCATTTTCCAGAATGGCCTTCGACAGCGCGTCCCGCTGGGCTTCCAGATCGATCTGGACGCCGGTGGCGGCGCGGGCAAGATCTTCGCGGCCACTTTCCAGCCCGACCTTGATCTTTTCGTCGAGGTCGCGGATTTCCGCGTCGAGATCTTCCGCCTTTGCCTTCAGCCGGTGACCTGCCGCCATGGAAACACCGAGCGCGGTGCGTGCTTCCTCGGCGATCGCGCCGATTTCCCGCACCGCCTGCTGCGCGACTGCGATCGGATTGGATGTCTCGGCGGCATCGACCGCATTGTTGACGACACCGGCAATAACGCGCCCGAGGCGGGCAAGAATACCTTCATTGGACATGGAAGCCTCCTTCTTCGGTGGGACGCTGGCCTGAATGCCGGCGTAAAGACAGATGGATGAACCGGCAAAGACGAGCCTTGCCTCTGCAAAGTCGGACCAGCCTTCGCTGTAGCCACGCG
Organism: uncultured Shinella sp.; assembly: GCA_965650295.1. Taxonomy (GTDB): domain Bacteria; phylum Pseudomonadota; class Alphaproteobacteria; order Rhizobiales; family Rhizobiaceae; genus Shinella. The sequence goes on from CBFGOD010000013.1 coordinate 11,070, forward strand.
CCGCATAGGGCAACACGATACGGCCGGTCAGGGTGGCAATGCTGACGCTGTCGGGACCTTTGACAGCAAAGAGTTTTGAATCGAGCGGAATATCCGTAACGACCTCTCCTTGCCTGCGGCGGCCGTGATCGCGCAGCGCAAGCGTCGCGAGCCGCGAAGGCAGGCCAGTGGTGGCCCGGATTTCCTCATAGGCTGCCTGATGCAGCGCCACGACATTGGCGCCCTGGGTAAGGTCCAGAATTGCCATTGCCTGCTGATAGGCAAAGAGCGTGTCGTCGAGCGCCTGACGCATCTCCTGCGTTGGCTGAAGGTCGAGTCTGAGCGTCGATGTGAACTTCGTGACCATGCAAAATATATAAAGCACTTCATTGGTGCTTTCAAGGGCGATGCCACTCAACTCACCCAAATTTACATATTACTGATGGAGGTGGCTGCTCTTCATGCATCCATTCCTTGTGGCGTGGGCCGCTCCGCTGGCTTTCGTCTGGGCGCACACAAAAGCGACGCCGCGCAAAACGCGACCGCAAAAGTCCCCCTTCGAATGGCGGACTTTTGCGGTCGATTTTTAGGAGACGAATTTGGGAATGTTCTAAGTTCGCGATACTTCAGATGAAATGCGAGGACATGCGCGATTACGCGCCTTCAAATGATCTCGCCGATCCATTTGTTCTTGATTTGGCTATAGCGCTCCTTCTTGTCGAGCCGCAAAGCGCCGTCTTTGACGACGAGCTTATATCGATAGCGTTCAGTGTAATTCCCGACAGGAAAGGCTCGTGTCGTTTCGAGCAGGAAAGATGACGCCGTGGGCCGGCTGACATCGCTTATGACTTCAATCGATTTGTCATAGTCCGGCTGCCCGAGGGAGAATGACATATGCGCCACACGACCCGTCTTGCGCTCGCGGTCCGTGAGATAGGAACCGTAAATCTTCGCCAATGCCTCATGGGCAGCTTGATGATGATCCCCCAAGCTACCCTTCTCCCTATCGAACCAGGCAATAATCTGATTTCCCCAGGCCGTCATTTCATCGAAAAAAGACATCAGGAATTTCGATGCGTCATCATTGTCGTACTTCATGTAATGCCTTCTGCTTTCCGGATTTTTCCAAGCATGTATGCGCGGTGCGGGTTGTGATTTCCACGACTATGCGGCGATTTTGCCGATATCCATCCGGCAGTCCAGATAAAGATCGGGCCGGGATAGGAATTGACGTGGGCATGGATCCAACATCACGCGAAAGGCTGCGACAGATCGGATGTTTCGTGCCGATGTCGCAACTGAGTGAAACCAAGTCTCAAATCCTGTTCGCACGGCGTTTGGATTTGTCCAATCTTAGGGAGGAGTAGTCCGCAGAGCGGATCTGACCAGGAGAGGAAACGGCCCGATGATTTCGAATGAAGACTTGCAGGCGCAGCGGCTGAAGGCGCTCGAGTTGACGAAGGACGGTGCGCCGTCGATCCCTTCGAACCCGTTCTTCGGGGTCGGACCGATTACCGATGCCACGCTGGACGAAGTCGACAGCCGTCGCCGCCGTTACGAGTTCGACCGCTGGATCGAAGCGACCTATCGGAAATTCGACGATACGGGCAAGGACATCGGTGCCTTCTCCACCGCGGAACTTTCGCGCAGCATGCACCGTGGCTATCCGGCGGATAAAATCCTTCTCGACATGATGCGGGCGATCCATCGCTATTTCGAGTTTCCGAAGTCGAACCGCATCGCCGTTGGTCTCGGCGGTGGCCATAGCGGCTACACGGTCTGCGTCCAGCATCTTCTGAATGCCAATGATGCGGACCAGCGCGTTTATGTCGATACGCCGCGCCCCGAAGGCAGCGAGGCGGGCGCGTCCGGCTTCTTCCGTCAGTCCTGGGCGACGCAGCTCATCGAGATGCACCGCTTTGCCGAAAAGGGTGACGAGAACCGCATCCATTTCGCCGAGAAGGAGGGGGCTATTCCCTCGGCCAAGACGCTCGCCGAGCTTGGCATTTCCGTTTTCGTCGGCGTGGGGCATGAGACGACGGGGGCGAATTCCTATACCAATGAGGAAATCAACGAGCTTCTGGCCTGGCTGGATGGTGATCCGGAAAACCGTCATGCCGTGTTCGACGCCACGTCGATGCTCGGCGCCATGCCCTGGTCGCCGGAAACCGTTCGTGCCGTGATGGCGAAGTGCTGCCTGTTCATGCCTTTTCAGAAGGCGATCGGCGGCATTTCCGGCTATTTCGTCGCATCCTTCACCCCTTCCGCCCTTTCGCTCATCGAACGCAACCAGAGCAATCCGTCCTGGGCCATTCCGCGCCAGCTGAAGATCGCCCCGCCGCTTGATCCCAAGCAGCCGCTCAGCAGCAAGCGCTCGGTCGATGCCGGTCCCTTCTATGACGCGCAGGAAGACCGCATGCTCGGCGGTGTCATCAACACCTACAGCGCGCTCGCCTTTGCTGAAACGACCTTCGGTCTCATGCAGACCGAGCGCCGTGTCGGTTCGGTCATCGAGCTGAACAAGCGCTCCGCCGCCAATCGCGAAGTGGTGAACGAATGGGTCGGCCGCAATCCGCTCTTCAGCCTGGTCGTTTCGGAGGAGGCCCGGCGCGGCGCGGCGGTGACCCTGCTCAAGGTCAATGACGATCCTGTCTCGTCGTCGGATTTGCACGCCCGCATCATCGCGCGGTCCAAACAATTGCTCGGCTATGAGGGCGTGACGCATCCCAATGGGGCGTACGAAAAAGGTCTTGATGCCGCACGCTACGTCAATGCGTTCCCCGGTACGCCTGGCGATTATCGCGCCTGGGTTGGCGGTATCCGCGAACCCTCCGACATCACCGCGCTGCTCGAAAACCTGAAATACGCCTATCTGCGCGCCAAGATCGTCGTGCTCGAGGAAGAGCTCGAGCGGCGTGGCAGCGGGGTCGAATACGCGGATGCCGGCCGCGGTGCCGCGGAAGGCGTGCGCGAAGGCACGGTCAAGGTGCTGATCGCGGATGCGATCGGCCTGCGCTTCGGCGCGGACGGCCGCCTCGATCACAGCGAACTGGCCGGCTACATCGCCGAAAAGGGCGGTGTCTTCCATGAAGGGTCGGTAACGTCCGTAGCTGCGGCAGACGACGGCAAGGTCCACTTCTTCTATCAGCCGCATCTGAGCACGTCGGATGAGCTTCTGGCCGAAGCGGGCGAGGGGCAATACGACGCGGTGATCGCCGCTGCGACGTTCATTCCGGCCGGCGCGAAGTTCCGGCTGGGCGGCGTGCGCATCGGCACGGGAACCGGCAATATGGGCTCCGCATCGTGGGGTGGCGGCAACGGCGAGGGCGGCGAAGCGCCGCTCATGAACACGCCCGGCATCAACAGCCGTGCAACGGCGCAGATGGCAGCCAAGGCGCTTTTGAAGGTGACACCGGATCTGCCGGTCGGTGTTCTTCATGAGCGTGTCGTCAACGGCGATTTCGATACGGGTAAGAACCTCGCGGAATATCCGACGGAAAAGCTCGAAGGCAAGAAAATCGCCATTCTCGGCTACGGCAATATCGGCCGCGAACTGGCCCGCATCGCCAAGGCTTTCCACATGGACGTCGTCGTCTATGCGCGTCCCGCCCATCGTGAGAACATTCTCGCCGAAGGCTATGAATACGCCGAGACGCCGGTTGCCGCCGCCACCGGCGCGGATGTCATTTCCATTCACCTCGGTCTTGGCCGCCAGGATCCCGCCACCGGCATTTTCTCGAATGCCGGACTGGTGGATCGCGCGGTTCTTTCCGCGCTCAACGACCGCGCCGTGCTGCTCAACTACGACCGGGGCGAGCTGGTCAATGTCGCGGCACTCGATGAGGCGCTGACTTCCGGAAAGGTCCGGCACGCCGCCATCGACGCGGATATCTTCAAGGGTGCGGAAGGTGCGACCGGACCGATGAAGCCTTACCTCTCGCTGCTGCCGGTTCATGCCGACAAGCTCGAACTGCTGCCCCACGCGGCCGCGGATACCGACCACCCGACGCGGGTCGCCGGCGCCAAGCAGGCCGTCGATCAGCTGCTCGATGCCATCCGCAACCGTGTCGTGACGAACCTAAAGGGTGATCTGCCGGAGGGTTATCTCTCGAAGGGTCCGCGCACGCCCGTGGGGATCGGTCAGGTCACGCGCGCTGACCTCGCCCGCCTTGTCGGGGATGCGGCCGTGCTGGATGAACTTCGCACAGCGAGCGAAACGATTGCCGCAATCGTCGGTGCGCTCGATGTGGTTCAGGACGAAGCGCACCTTGCGCGCCTCGTCGAACGCTACCGCAAGACGCTGACCGACAGCATCCTGAAGCAGCACGATGTTCTCAGACGTACCGGATTGCTGGCGCCAGCCGCACGTGATTGATGTTCTTAAGCCCGGCTGCAATTCCTGCAGCCGGGCTTTAAATTCTCCGGGGCGGTGCTGCGTTATTTGGTCGAAAACGCCTCGATGGAGGCACTTGAAATGGCAAGGCGTGGCCTCCCCGAGTTATTTCCTCTTCTATTTTGATCTCTGCGCGTGCAGGTTAGAGTGAAAATGGACGCCAGCGCAGAGCAGGGAGGATCGTATGGCAGACCCCAGAATGATGTCTCAGATGGCCGGAAAGGCTGGTTTCATTGCCGCACTCGACCAGAGCGGCGGATCGACCCCCGGTGCATTGAGGCTCTATGGCATCGCCGATTCCGACTATGATGGTGACGAGGCGATGTTCCGCCTCATGCATGACATGCGCGTGCGCATCATGACCGCACCTGCCTTTTCGGCCGCCAAGGTGATTGGCGCCATCCTGTTCGAAAAGACGATGGACGGCGACGCCAACGGCAAACCGGTACCTTCCTATCTCTGGGAAGACCGGGGCGTCGTGCCTTTTCTCAAAATCGACAAAGGTCTCGCCGCTGAAGAGAACGGCGTGCAGATCATGAAGCCGATGCCCGATCTCGACAGCCTGCTTGCGCGGGCTGTGCAGAAGGGCGTGTTCGGCACCAAGATGCGTTCGGTGATCGCAACGGCCGACAGGGCGGGTATCGCCGCGGTCGTGAAACAACAGTTCGAAATCGGCCGGCAGATTCTCGCGCACGGTCTTATCCCGATCATCGAACCCGAGGTCTCCATTAAAAGCCCGACCAAGCAGGAAGCCGAATCCATCCTGCGCGACGAAATTGCCCGTGAACTCGATGCCTTGCCGGCGGGCGTTCAGGTCATGCTCAAGCTCACCATCCCGACGGTCGCGGATTTCTACAAGCCGCTGGTCGAGCACAAGGCCGTTTTGCGCGTCGTGGCCTTGTCGGGTGGATATAGCCGTGCGGATGCCTGCGAAAGGCTGAGCCGCAACCATGGCATGATCGCCAGCTTTTCCCGCGCCCTGACGGAGGATCTGCGCGTAACGATGGCGGATGCCGAGTTCGATGCCAGTCTCAGCCGCACGATCGACGAGATTTACGAAGCGAGCGAAAAAAAGACCTGATCCGCCGACCTCAGATGGTGAGAAATCGCGGCAGGTGCGAGTGTTTCGAGCCTGCCGTTTCGACACGACCGATGGAATGCAATTGGAGAAGGAACTTCCGCCCGTAATTTCAGTTTGTTGAGTGTCGTTCACTTACTGAAAAGATGGAGTCTGAAAATGGGTCGCGGTATTCTTCTCTGGCTGCTGGGCATCCCCCTGCCGATCGTCATCCTGCTCGTTCTCTTCATGCGATAGGAGGCGGCAATGGCTGTTTACACGACTGGTGTTTCCGATGCCGGCGTCGAATCGAATGTGCCGGCGGTGGCGTGGGGGCCGGTGTTCGGCGGCGCCGTGGCCGCATCCGCCATGACGATCCTGCTTCTTCTTCTCGGATCCGGTGTCGGACTATCCATGGTCTCGCCCTGGGCTGGGGAAAGCGCCTCGTTTACCGCCGTGAGCGTGACGGCTGCCATCTGGCTGGTTGTCGTGCAATGGCTGTCATCGGCGTTCGGTGGTTACCTCACCGGGCGCCTGCGCACGAAATGGGCCGGCGTCCATACGGACGAAGTGTTTTTTCGCGACACGGCGCATGGATTTCTGAGTTGGGCGCTGGCCACCGTCGTCGTGGCGGGCATTGCAAGTTCAGCCTTTACCTCCTTGGTCGGCACGGGCGTTCAGGCGGCATCCACCGTAGCGGCGACTGCAACCGCAGGAGCCGCGGCAACGGCCGCTGCGGGCGAAAACGAAACGCCGGACCTTGCCACGGGCTACTTCACGGACTTGCTCCTTCGCCCGCAGGATATCTCGGCGCGAGCACAATCGGACAATGCTGCGGCGGCAACAGAAGTCTCGCGCATTCTGATGCAGGGCGCTGTCAAGGGTGAGGTATCGGAGGCCGATCGCGCATATATCGCCGCTATCGTCGCTTCCCGTGCCGGTGTGACGCCTGAGGACGCACGCACCAGGGTGGACCAGGTGCTCCAGCAAATCGAAGACGCCAAGAACGCTGCCTTGCAGACTGCAGAAGAGGCCCGGAAGTCAGCGGCGACGGTCGCCATGTTGGGTGCGCTTTCGCTGCTTGTCGGCGCCTTCGTCGCGTCCGCCGCCGCAGCTCTCGGCGGCCGGCAGCGCGATGACGACGAAGCTGCCGTGATCACCCAGCGTTGACAGAAAAGTGGAGCCGCGGATGGCGGCTCCACATCCTAAACGGCGGGGCAGCACCCCGGTCGCGATCGGCTTACGTCGGATCCGATCCCATGACCAGCCCCTCGATGTCGTGCTTCTGCGTGATCGGCACGAGTTCATCGACGACACGGCAGACGAGATGTTTCTTGCCGATCTCCGGCAGCGCATCATACCAGGCCCGGGTAACCATCATGTCGTGAAGTTCGGCATGTCCCACGCCCGGTGCATCGACACCCAGCACCATGACCGGGCGGGCGATGGGCGATTGGTGCTCCGTACCGCGATGAACGGTCAGGGCGGAACGGCAGGAAATATCGCCGCGCTGGGGATATTTTCGTGTCGCACGGTCCTGGAAACGGCCCCATAAAGCTTTGTCGGGGAACATTGCATGCTTCCATTCGCGCCCATCGTCATATTGCGTGCCGGGTGCGATTTCGAAAGGTCCCATATCCTCGGTGACGTCCACGCCGGTGAGGTTGAAGGCGAGCGACGTAATTTTCCTGTCGCGGTAGGTGTCGCTGGGCGAGGGGAAGTCGCGGTGCCATGGCTGGTATTTCGCGCCCTGGAAGGGCACGTCCAGGCCGATTTCCACGATCTGGTATTCCGGACCCAGTATATTGCTGCAGACATCGACCACCCAGGGATGGGTAATGAGATCGGCGAAACCCCGAAAGGCTTCCGGGTGGATTTCGACGTACCAGCGGCGTGGTCCGCGGCCGACGGCTCCGCCGGGTCTCTGGATCGCCGACCAGAAGGCGGTCATCATGTCTTCGCGCATCTCGTCGGCCCATTCGGGCGTAAACGCGCCCTTCAGCCCGATGATGCCGTCCTCCGCCAACTGCGCAGCCTGTGCGGCCATGTCGTATTTGAATGCCGGCTTCGTGTTCATCCGTTTGTCTCCTCCCAATTACGATGAGGCTACCGGAACTAATAATTATTAGTCAATGGTCTAAATTTATTAGTTCCGGTAAGGTGGCGTGAAGCGGGGGGCGCATGAGCAGCCGGAAGACCACGAAACGTGTGACGATGATGGATGTGGCGAAGACGGCCGGTTGCTCGCAGGCAACGGTCTCGGTCGTCCTCAACAATGTGACCGACATCAAGATTTCGCCGGATCTGCGGGCACGTGTGCTGGATGCCGCACGGTTGCTCGGTTATGGCCTGGCGAGCCCCATCCAGCGCGCAGGTCTGGAAGACCTGCGGGGGAGTTGTATCGGCTTCATCGTCGATCAGCTTGCGACCACGCCGGAAGCGGTCAACGCGGTCGAGGGTGCCCGGCATGCCTCCTGGGAAAACGACGTGACCATTCTCGTTGCGCAAACCCAGGGGCGGGCGGAGCATGAACGCAAGGCGGTAGCGCGGCTGCTGCAGGCCGGCGCTCAGGGCATCGTCTATATGTCGATCTTCACCCGTCGCGTTTCGCTCGACCCGGTCCTGGAAGAATTGCCTGTCCCGTTGGTGCTGCTCAATTGCTATACGAGCGACAATCGATTGCCTTCCGTGGTGCCCGATGAGGTAACGGGCGGGCGGATGGGCACGGCCGCTCTCATCAAGAAGGGCCATACGCGCATCGGCACGATCCTGGGTGAAAGCTTCATGGAGGCGGCGCAGGATCGGCTGGTCGGATATCGGGAAGCGCTGGCGGAAGCCGGCATCACCTATGACGACAGTCTGGTGGTCGAAGGAAGCTGGACACCGACATCCGGTTTCGAAGCGACGCAGAAGCTCCTGTCCCTCAGGGAGCCGCCGACCGCAATCTTCTGTCAGAACGACAAGATGGCGATGGGATGTTTCAATGCGATCTCGGAAGCAGGGCTGCGTATCCCGGACGACCTCTCCGTCGTTGGTTACGATGACGACGAACTCTCTCGCCACCTGCGGCCTCAACTGACGACGCTCGAACTCCCCCATCGGCCGATGGGGGCCTGGGCGATCACGCAGCTTGCAAAGAAACCTGTGCCGGGGCCGCATCGTATTCACAAACTCGGATGCACCCTGATCGAGCGCGCCTCGGTGCGCAGATATTCCCCCTAAGCGCTATCCGCCGCCCGGATATCGCCGACGGTCGTCAACCGGCCATCAGCGATGCGAGGGCGGTGACAATCGCGTTTCGGCTATAGGGTTTTCGCACGATTGGTGTCATCGCCAATGCGTCGGGAAGCTCCGCACCTTCGCCGTAGCCGGTTGCAAACACGAAGGGTATTCCCCTCCGGCGCAGCTCTTCGGCGACCGGAAAGGAGTTCGTGGGGCCAAGATTGATATCGAGGATGGCGAGATCGGGCGGACTGGCTTCGATCTGCGCCATCGCTTGTTTGATGGAACTGGTGGTGGCGACCGTCGACAGGCCCTCGTCGGCAAGCATCGCTTCGAGATCCAGCGCAATAAGGATCTGATCCTCGACGATGAGCACCGACGGATTGGCGGCACCGAGAGCGTTCGGGCGCACCGCGATATCGTCCGCCATATGCGTTGCGGTTCCCGCGCCGGACAAGGTGAGTTTCACATGGGGCGGTGGAATTTTAAAGCTTGCCTCCAGTCCGGACGGCTCGAAGCGGATCGTGCTTTCGCCATTGAGGTCGTAGGGAACGCTCCGTTCGATCAAGGCGCTGCCGAAGCCGCTGCGTGAGGGAATGGTGACGACGGGGCCGCCATGCTCACGCCAGCGAATTTCGCAGATATTGTCCTTGGTCATCGCCCAGGAAACGTCCACCGCGCCTGTCGTGATGGAAAGAGCGCCATATTTCGCGGCGTTGGTGGCGAGTTCGTGAAACACCAGCGCCATCACGGAGAACGCCCGGCTGTCGAGCCAGACGGGTGGACCGGAAAGACTGACGGTCGATGCTTTTGCCCGGTAAGGCTGAAGTTCTGCCTGAAGAAGATCAGCAAGGATGCCGCCCCCGTCGCCGCGCACCACCTGATCATGGGCAATGGAGAGGGCTTCGATACGGCCCTGAAGGGTGGTCACATAGTCTTCCAGCGTGCTCTTGTGATGCTGTGGGCTCGTCACCAGCGACTTGATGACGGCGAGGATGTTTTTCACGCGGTGGCTCAATTCCTGGTTCAGCATGCGCTGCCGTACTTCGGATTTGCGCCGCTCGCCGGCCATCAGTTCGTTGTGGCGCAGCACGATCTCGACGATCGCGACCCGCGCGATCTCCGCAATCTCGCGTTCCGGCTCCGTCCAGGACTGGGCCTGTGCCTTTACCGTCTCCTTCCAGATCGCGAAACTCTTGCGCGGGGTGAGACGGTCGCCGAGCGGGCCTGTCTCGTAGGTCTTTTCCGGGTTGCCCGCCCAGTCGAGGGTCTGCACCAGTTCCTTTCGGAAAAAGACCAGGCAATCCGATCCCGTCTGCGAAAGCGGAATGGCAAGCACGCCGGAGACGCGGTGGCTATAGGTGGCGGCTTCCGGCA
>CBFGOD010000014.1:0-20773 GCA_965650295.1 uncultured Shinella sp.
GGACGCCAGGTTTTCATCCTGGAAAGAGGGGTTCGACTCCCCTAGGGCGTGCCACTTCTCTCCCCTCCCGTACATGATATCTGTAGGCATCGACCCGTCGTCGTCCGTGGTTTGATACCGGGTGATGGGCATGATCCAGCCCGTCGAATGCCCTGTCCGACGGATAACGGTTCGCGGCCGCGAAGGTCTACCTCTCCGGTACTAGTACCATCATCCCTTTACCCCATCCGATCTAGTCTTTCCTGCAAAATCAGAGGAGCCTCTCCCCTTTCAGACGACCGTCTACACCGGATTTCTCATGGAACAACGAGGACAACCCACAATTCTTGTCAGTCGCCAGTGCGCGCAAATTGCGGTTTATTGAACGTTCCAAATGAGGGGGCAACGGCAGCAGGAGGTAGCCATGTCGTTAGATCGGAAGCCTGATATGCGCATCAATCGAGCGAGACGACACTTCCTGGGCTTGTCGGCAGCCACGGGGGCCCGTTTCATCGCCATGGGGTCCATCGCGGCAACGCTGCTTCCCTCGTCCGCCCGGGCCATGGGATGGAAATGGTGGCGCAAGGGTGACGGCGATGGTCACGGCGGAATGTGCTTCCTGGCCGGGACTTCGATCCGCACGGTGGACGGCGCGGTATGCGTCGAAGACCTTCGCATCGGCGATCTGGTCGAAACCGTGAATGGCGAAGCCAAACCCGTCAAATGGATCGGCCATCACACCTTCAGGCGGAGCGCCCGTTCCTGGAGCAGGAGCGTGATGCCCGTTTGCATCGCCCGCCATGCCCTCGACGAACAATCGCCCAGCCGCAACCTCTATGTCTCGCCCGGTCACGCGCTGTATATCGACGGGGTCCTCATTCAGGCGGCCGATCTCGTGAATGGAACCTCGATCACGCAGGCCGTGCCGGAAGGTGTCGAAAGGCTCGACTACTTTCATATCGCCTTCGAGACGCACGAGGGCATATTCGCGGAAGGCGCCGCCGCCGAATCGCTGCTGCTCAGGGATGGCAATCACGAGATATTCGCGAATTTCGCGGATTATGCCCGCCTCTATCCGAACGATCCCCAGACCGCCATGGTGCCCTTCGCGCCGACCGTCAGCTATGGCGGCAGCGAACATCTGAAGGCCTTGATCCGTCTGGCGATACCGCGATTTGCCCCGCAACGCGGGCGGGCACGACGGATCTATGACCGGATCGCCGCGCGTGCAGACAATTCGATGGCATAGCCTGCGAAAGCCGCGATTCAATTTAAACACCGCCGGGCATCCCTGTACCCGGCGGTGTTCCTTTGTATCGCGGATCCGGCGGCGAAAGCCGTTCGGCAACGGCCCGCCACCGTTGCCGCCCGTTTACAGGCGTCAGAAACGCCGGCATATGCGAGCGGAAAAAACTGAAAATTCCTGCATTTAGGGCTTGCGCGAATCCATCCGCCCGACTAGATAACGCCCACCGCACGCGCCCTTCGTCTATCGGTTAGGACGCCAGGTTTTCATCCTGGAAAGAGGGGTTCGACTCCCCTAGGGCGTGCCACGGTTCCCTCCGCTTCATCGCTGAAATTGCCCCGCTCAGAACGCCTTTGCCGCGTCCAGCATGCGGAACTGTATGCGCCGGCTGCCCTGCCAGCTGTCGGCGGAAAGCGTGCCGGCGACGTGCACGGCCTGACCGCGCTCCTTCATCAGGAAGATGCCGAGATCCGCATCGGCGGCGCGAAACGCCATGGCGTCGATGCGCCCGCCATCGGGGCCTTCCAGGCTGACGCGCAGGTGATTGACGCCGACGGGGCGCACATCGCGGATACGGTGCGCCGGCAGCGCGAAGATCGGCTGCGGATGGCCCGAGCCGTAGGGGCCGGCATGCTCGAGCTGGTCGGCAAGCGCGAGCGTCGCGCCGGTGGCGCTGAGCGCGCCGTCGATCTTCAGCGTCTCCACCGCCACGAGATCGCGCACCGTGCGCTCCGCCTTCTCCTCGAAGAAGCCGCGCAGGCGCCCGAGCTTTTCCCGCTCCACCGTCAGGCCCGCCGCCATGGCATGGCCGCCGCCCTTGACCAGAATGCCCTCGTCCACCGCCGCGCGCACCATACGGCCCATATCGAAGCCGCTGATCGAGCGGCCGGAGCCGGTGCCCTTGCCCGAGGGGTCGAAGGCAATCGCAAAGGCCGGGCGGCGAAAACGATCTTTCAGGCGCGAGGCGAGCAGACCCACCACACCGGGATGCCAGCCTTCACGCGCCGTCAGGATGACCGAAGCGCCCTCGCCCGTGCCATATTCCGCCTGCGCCTCGGCTTCGGCCTCCGCCAGCATGGCGGCCTCCATGGCCTGGCGCTCGCGGTTGAGATCGTCGAGCTGTTTTGCGATCCGCTCGGCCTCGCCGGGCTCGTCGATGGTCAGCAACCGGCTCCCGAGTGCGGCATCGCCGATACGTCCGCCGGCATTGATGCGCGGGCCGACAAGGAAGCCGAGATGATAGGGCGTCACCGGCCCACCGATGCCCGCCTGCTTCAACAGCGCGGTCAGCCCGGCATTCCCCAGATGGCGCGCGGCGACGAGGCCCTTCACCACATAGGCGCGGTTCAGCCCCTTCAGCGGAACCACATCGCAGACCGTGGAGAGCGCCACGAGATCGAGCATGGAAAGCAGGTCGAGGGTTTTCGCCCTGCCATCACCGCGCTCGCGCAAAAGCCGCTGCAACGCCACCAGAACGAGGAAGACGACTCCGGCGGCGGAGAGATGGCCCTGCCCCGACAGATCGTCCTCACGGTTCGGATTGACCAGCGCATGCGCCGGCGGCAGGTTCTCGCCGACCTGATGGTGGTCGATGACGACGACATCGATGCCGCGGTCGCGGGCAACGGCGAGCGATTCGTGACTCGTCGAGCCGCAATCCACCGTGACGATCAGCTGCGCACCACGCTCGATCAGCTGCCCAATGGCATTGGGGTTCGGCCCGTAGCCCTCAAAGATGCGGTCGGGAATGTAGATTTCGGCCTCGATGCCGAAGTGCGTGAGAAACCGGTAGAGCAGCGCCGAGGAGGACGCGCCGTCCACGTCGTAATCGCCAAAAATCGCCACGCGCTCGCGCCGCTCGATGGCGCGCGCCAGCCGCTCCGTCGCAGCCTCGCAATCCATCAAACTATAGGGTTCCGGCATGAGCCGGCGCAGCGTCGGGTCGAGGAATTCGAGCGCATTGTCGAACGGCACGCCGCGGCCGGCCAGCACGCGGGAAATCAGGTCCGGCAGGCCATGGTTCTGGCTCATTGCCAAGGCGCGGTTTTCCCCCGCCTGGTCAAGCCGCGCCACCCAGCGCTGCCCGGTCGCGGAGCGCTCGACATTCAGGAAGGCGCGGCTGACGGGGTCGGCGTTTTCCAGCATGCTCATAAGTCGCTCCTGCCGTTATACCCCCCTCTGCCCTGCCGGGCATCTCCCCCACAAGGGGGGAGATTGGATGGAGCAGTGCCTTGCCCATCTCCGGCATTGCTGGGGGAGTGAGGTGCTGGCTTCTTGCAGATCTCCCCCCTTGTGGGGGAGATGCCCGGCAGGGCAGAGGGGGGTGAACCACGGCAATAATCTCACGCATGAAAGAACACCTCTTCCATGTTCGCCCACCATTCGCCTTCCTTGCGAGTGTCGAGCGGTGCCTGGCAGGGCATGCAGACGGCCCACCATTCCTGCGTCTTCGGGGCTGCGGCCATCTTCGCCATGTCGGCGGCGTAGTCGGCGCCGTGATATTCGAAGAACGAGAACAGCAGGTTCTCCGGCTCCTTCAGGAAGATCGAATAGTTCCTGATATTGCAGGCCGAAATCCGCGCCAGCACTTCTGGCCAGACGGCGGCGTGCAGGCGTTTGTACTCTTCGATCTTCTCCGGCCTGACGCCGATCACCATGCCGATGCGCTGCATGTCTCAGGCTCCCTTGCGGATTTCGTGCTCGAATTCGCCAATCGAGCGGGCGCGGATAGCGTCCCAGTCCCAATCGATGCCGAGGCCGGCCGTCATCGGCGCGAGCGCCATGCCGTTCTCGATCTTCAGGCGCGAGGTGGTGATGTCGTCGAGCTGCGGGATGTATTCGACATATTTGCCGTTCTGCACCGCGCAGGTCAGGCTGACATGCAGTTCCATCAGGAAATGCGGGCAGACCGGCATGTCGAAGGCCTCCGCCGCATGCGCCACCTTCAGCCAGGGCGTGATACCGCCGATACGGCCGGCATCGACCTGCACGATGGAGCAGGCGCCCTTCTGCATATATTCGCGGAAATGGCGGATCGAATAGAGGGATTCACCGATGGCGATCGGCGTCGCGGTGGACTGGTTGAGGCGGGTATGGCCGTCGATGTCGTCGGCCGGCAGCGGCTCCTCGATCCAGCCGAGATCGAGATCGCGCAGGCGCTCCGCCCGGCGGATTGCTTCGTCGACCGAAAAGCCCTGGTTGGCGTCCGTCATGATCTCATAGCCATCGCCGACCGCCTTACGGACCGCCGAGAGACGGGCGACATCTTCCGACCCATGCGGCTTGCCGATCTTCACCTTCGAGCCGGTAAAGCCCTTGGATTTGGCGTCCAAAGCGTCCTCAACCAGCGCTTCGACCGGAATATGCAGCCATCCGCCCTCGGTCGTGTAGAGCGGGCAGCGATCCTTCGCGCCGCCGGCCAGCTTCCAGAGCGGCAGGTTCTGTTTGCGGGCGCGCAGGTCCCAGAGCGCGGTATCGATGGCAGCGAGCGCAATCGAAGTGATGGCGCCGATTGTTGTGGCGTGGGTGGCAAATTCCAGCTCATGCCAGATCGCCTCGATCCGATCCGCGTCGCGACCGATGATGCGCGGTACGAGATGATCGGCGAGCAGCCGCATAACGGAGGAGCCGCCTGTGCCGATCGTGTAGCTGTAGCCGGTGCCGACGGCGCCGTCGCTGTCGGTGATGGTGACGAGCGGCGTTTCCTGCGAAACGAAACTCTGGATGGCATCGGTGCGCTCGACCTTCGGGCGAAGGTCGACCATTTTTAGCTCGACGCGTTCGATCTTCGCCATGTCAGCCTCGGAGCGTGCGGCCGCTTTCGCGGTCGAAGAGATGGGCCTGGGACAGGTCGAAGCAGAAGGGCAGCGCCCCGCCCGGCGCAAGACGCCGCGGGTTCAGCATGCGGCCGACCCATTCGGCACCGGCAAAATCGGAGAAAACCAGCGTTTCGTTGCCAAGCGGCTCGGTCAGGATGACGCGCAGGTCCTGCCTGTGCACATCGGCGTCCTCGCCGGAATGAATGCCGTGGCCGGCAGGGTAGAGATCGTCCGGGCGCAGGCCGAAGGTCACCTTCTGGCCGGCCGTCACGCGGTCACGGAAGCGGGCCGGCAGCGGCAGGCGGTCGCCATTGGCGAAAACCACCTGACCGTCCGCGATCTCGGCATCCTTGAGGTTCATCGGCGGCGAACCGATGAAGCCGGCGACGAATTTCGATAGCGGACGCTGGAAGACATCCTCCGGCGTGCCGACCTGTTCGATATAGCCATCGCGCATGATGACGATACGGTCGGCGAGCGTCATCGCCTCCACCTGGTCATGCGTGACGTAGATGACGGTCGACTGCACCTTGGCATGCAGCTTCTTGATCTCGACACGCATCTGCGTCCTGAGCTTCGCATCGAGGTTCGACAGCGGCTCGTCGAACAGGAAGACATCCGGCTGGCGCACGATGGCGCGGCCCATGGCGACGCGCTGGCGCTGGCCGCCGGAAAGCTGCGAGGGACGGCGGTCGAGCAAGTGCGTGAGATCGAGCGTTCTCGCCGCCTCTTCCACCTGCGGGGCGATATCCTCCGGCTTCTGGCCTGCGATTTTCAGCGAGAAGCCCATGTTTTCACGCACCGTCATATGCGGATAGAGCGCGTAGGACTGGAAGACCATGGCGAGGTTGCGCGCGCGCGGCGGCAGGTCGTTGACCACGCGGCCGCCGATCTTGAGGTTGCCGCCGGAGACCGGCTCGAGGCCCGCGATCATGCGCAGCGTCGTCGACTTGCCGCAGCCGGAAGGGCCGACGAGCGCGATGAATTCGCGGTCGGCAACTTCCAGATCGATGCCGTGCACCACTTCGAGCGAGCCGTAGCGCTTCACCAGCTTTTCAAGGGAAACGGTTGCCATGGATTATCCTTTGACTGCGCCGGAGGTGAGGCCGGAAACGAGATGCTTCTGCACGATGAAGGTCAGGACGAGGGCCGGAATGATCATGATCACCGCCAGCGCGCACATGCCGCGCCAGTCGATGGTGAATTCCGACGTGTAGTCGAGCAGGCCGACCGGCAGGGTCTTGGAGGTGACGGAACGGGTGAGCTGCGAGGCGAGCGCGAACTCGTTCCACGAGGTAAGGAAAGCGAAGATGCCGGCGGATGCGATGCCGGGGCCGGCCAGCGGAAATTCCACCTGCCAGAAGGCCTGCCAGCGCGTGCAGCCGTCGATCTGCGCGGCCTCGGCAAGATCCTTCGGCACCTGCCGGAAGAAGCCGTCGATCAGCCAGATGGTGAAGGGCACGTTCAGCGCCACATAGGCGGTGATCAGGCCGAAATGCGTGTCGATGATGCCGAGCTTCGAATAGACGAAGAACAGCGGCAGCGAGAGCGCGATGCCGGGAACGGTTCGCGTCAGCATCAAGCCGAGGAAGATCGACGACTTCGCCTTGAAGCGGAAGCGCGCGAAGGCATAACCGCCGGCCATACCGATGGCGAGCGCGATCGCCGTGGAGGTGACGGAGATGATCAGCGAGTTGCGGAAATATTCGATGATCGGGATGCCGCCCTGCCCCACACCGGAAAACATCGCGATATAGGCATCGAAGGACAGGTCCTGCGGGATCCAGACCGGCGGTTTCGCCATGATCTCGACCGTCGGGCGGAAGGAGGCGAGCACGATCCACAGGCCAGGCAGGCAGATGACGGTCATCGCCAGGAACAGGCCGATCTTGTGGGCGGTGGAAAGGAGGAAGCCGTTGATACGGGCTTTTGCGTTCTCGTTCATCTGACCACTCCCCTTACCATTCGGCTGCGATCTGGGTCCGCGCGGCCGAAAGCTTGCGGAAGAAATAGACGGTGAAGAGGATGGAGAGCAGGATCGCGACATAGGCCATGGCATTGGCAAGGCCCATGCGGGCATCGGCGTAAGCCGTGCGCGAGACGAGAGTCCACAGCAGCTCCGTGCGCTTGGCCGGGCCGCCATCCGTCATGATCTTCACGATGTCATAGGCGCGCGCGACATCGAGTGAGCGGATCGTCATGGCGATATAGGCAAAGGGCATGATGAAGGGCCAGGTGACATAGCGGAACGTCTGCCACGGCGTACAGCCATCGACACGCGCCGCCTCGATCGGCTCCTTCGGCATGGCGAGCAGGCCGGCCAGGATGAGGATGGCGAAGACCGAGGTGGACGACCAGATTTCGGCGACGAGGATCGCGAAGAAGGCAAGTGACCCGTCGATCAGCCACGGAATCGCCTGATCCGTCAGGCCGAGCGATTGCAGGGCGTTGTTCACGAGGCCGATATTGTCGTTGAACATGAACTTGAACTGGAAGCCGACGAGGATCGGCGAGAACATCATGGGGAACATCATGATGGTGCGCAGCAGCCGCTGGCCGCGCGTCGCCTTCTCCACCAGCATGGCAAGGCCAAGCCCGAGCAGCATTTCGACATTGAGCGCGACCGTGAGCAGCAGCACGGTGCGACCGAAGGCCGTCCAGAACTCGATATCCGTCAGGATGCGCACATAGTTGCGGAAGCCGATCAGCGTGAAGAGCGATGCCGGCTGCGTCAGCCGGAACGGCGTGAAGCTCGAATAGAGCGACAGGATCAGCGGAATGATCACGACGGCTGCGAGCACCAGAACGGCGGGCAGCAGAAGCAGAAACGGTGCCGGTGGCCTCCAGCCTTTCATATCGGCTTCTCCTGTCTTCACGAATGCAAGGAAAACCACGCCTGCCGAAACCGGCGGCGTTCTCTCGTTTTCCGAAATGTCATTAAGGGTGGCAAGTGGCGCCGGTTTTTCCGGCGCCACAGGTTGCTCTTAAAGCGAGCCCGCGTCTTCGAGGATCTGCGTCGCCTTGGCGGCGGCGGCGTCCAGCGCTTCCTTCGAAGTCTTGTCGCCGAGGATGGCGGCCTGGAGCTCCGGATAGACGGCGTTGGAGATCTCGATCCACGATGCCGTCTGCGGCACCGCGAAGGCGTGCTTTGCGGCCTCCTGGAAGGCGCTCAGGACTTCCTTGCGATAGGGATCGCTTTCAGCCTGCTGGATGTTGTATTCCCAGACGGCCGTGCGCGTAGGCAGCGGACCGGCAGCGGATTCCAGCTTCTGGCTGTCCTCGTTGGTGAGGAACCAGACGAGCGAGGCGGCCGCTTCCTTGTTGGCGCAGCTTTCCGTGACCGAGAAGCCGTGATGGCCGGACCAGCCGGTGCGCTTGCCGGAAGAGCCGGCCGGCTGCACCTTCACGCCGACATTGCCGGCGACCTTCGACGACTTCGGGTCGTTGAAGAAGCTCGCCCAGCCAGGCCAGTCGAGATTGACTGCGATGGTGCCCGAGGCGAAGCCCTGACCGAGGTCGTCCCAAAGATAGTTGGTCGTGCCGGCCGGAACGGCCTTGGCCTTATAGAGATTGACGAACCAGTCGAGCGCGCGCACGCCGGCTTCCGAATTGAAGGCGGGCTTGCCGTCGGCGTCGAGATATTCGCCGCCTTCCGCCACCAGCATTTCATAGAAGCGGCCGTTGATCGCCTCTTCCTTGCCGGCATATTGCGTGCCGTAGAAATCCGGCGGGCTGGAGAAGAAGGTCGCCTGGTCGGTGACCTGCTGCCAGGTATCCGGCGGCGTCAGGTCATAACCGTACTTATCCTTGAACGCCGCTTTCTTGGCCTCGTCCTGATAGAGGCTCTTCTGGTAGTAGAGCGCCGACACGTCGAACTGCGCGCGCGGCAGCATGACCAGCTTGCCGCCGAGCGTCGAGGACGCGATGTTGGCCGGTACGAAGGCGTCGATCTCTTCCTTCGGCAACAGTGCGGCGAGATCGGTGTAGATATCGGGATATTGCGGGGCGAAGGACGAATGGTTCGAGCCGACGCACCAGGTGATGTTGCCGGTCGCGATGTCCGACTTGATCTCCTTGTCCAGCTCGAAATGGTTCTTCTTCGAGAGAACGTTCACCTTCGCGCCGGTCGCCTTTTCCCAATCGGCGATGCGCGCATAGAGCGCCTCATACTGCTGACCGCCGATGAGCTTCGCATCGATGGTGACGCCATCGAACTTGCCCGGCAGATCGGCCGCGAGCGCAGACCCAGCCCACGCGCAGATCACGGCACCGGCGGCAACGCCGGCTAGAAATCTCGTCATCTTCTCCTCCCAAGTGGCTTTTCGCCAGCCCTTACCAATAAGAGCTTCATTCATATACAAACCATTTATTCATCCGTCGTCAAGCGATAACTGAAAACGTTCGATTGTCATGACTGATTTATGCGTATATGAAATTGCTTATTCACAGAGGATGGCGCGTGTCAGAAGACGAAAATGATCGCTACAGGGCGCCGGCCCTCGACAAGGGCCTGGATATCCTCGAACTTCTCGCCGCCGTGGATGGCGGACTGACCCAGGCGGAAATCGCCAAGCGGCTCGACCGCAGCCCGAACGAATTTTACCGGATGCTCGATCGCCTGGTGAAGCGCGGCTATGTCACCCGCATCGACGGCGACCGTTTTTCGCTCACGCTGAAACTCTTCGGCCTCGCCCAGCTGCACGCACCGGTGCGGCGCCTCGTCTCCTTCGCGGTCCCCTTGATGCGCGAGCTTGCCGAGACCTCGCGGCAGGCCAACCAGCTCGTCGTGTTCGACCGCGGCAATCCCGTCGTCATCGCCCAGCAGGAAGCGCCCGGTTACTGGGGCATTTCCATCCGCGTCGGCTCGCGCATCAGCCTGTTCGAAACCGGCTCCGGCCACGCTTTGCTTGCCTTCCGCTCGCCGCAGGAGCGCATGCGCATGATCGCCGAAAATGTCGGTAGCGGCGGCGAGGACGGGCGCGCAACGCCGGAATTCCTGGCACGCCTCGATCTCATCCGCTCGCGCGGCTACGAGATGATGCCGAGCGCCCAGACGGCCGGCGTCATCAACCTTTCGGCTCCCGTGCTTGGCGCCGACGGCACTGCTATCGCCGCGCTCACCGTGCCCTATATCACGCTGATCAATGCGCCGGCGGCACCTGACATCTCGACAACGATCCAGCTCCTGATGGAGGCGACCAAGACGCTGTCGGACATGGCGGGCGCCGGCTTTTCAGCCGAAGATTGAGGCGCCAGGCCCTAGGTTTCTTTGTTTTCGTTTGTCTTTTCGGGAAAACCGGTTCCCACTTTTCCCTGACAAACTCTATCGGAAACTCTTCACGAAGAGATCGTTCAGGTCGGCAATCGCCCTGGCCGCCGGCTCGTTGCTGGTCACAGCCTGATTGATACGCTCGGACGCCGCCGCCTGAAACGGCATGTAGCCGTCATGGCGCGGCCGCAGCCAGCCGCCCTCCAGCGTCTTGCGCGTCTCCCGGTAGAAGCCGAGCGTGGCGGCATTCGCCCCGTCATCTTCCCAGCCCGCGGCATGGCCGCATTGGCCACCCGAGTGCCAGTAGCGATCAGCCTGCACTGGACCGCTGGCGATCCAATAGGCGAAGTCGATGGCCGCCGCGCGGTTTTCGGAGAAGGCCGAAACGGCAATGCCCGTGCCGCCGAGCGCCGAGCCTGTCGGCCCCGCCTCCCCGGCCACCGGCATGTCCGAAAAGGCGATGCGGTTCGCGCGGAACCCGTCCAGCGAATAGCTGACATAACCGTAGATCAGCGGCGAGACGGTGTAGGTCGAGCCTGCCTCGCCCATCCTGTCCAGCGCCGCGATCGGGTCTATGCCGAGGCAGGCGGGATCGACCAGTGCCGCCAGTTCGCGGATCATCTCAAGAGCCTGAACGCCAATCTCCGCATCGGCGAAGGGCTGGTCCTTATCGACCGAGCACGGACGGCCGAGATTGCCGCAGAGTGAAAACAGGCACATCAGTGAATGCGGCGGGCGCAGCGTCAGCAGCACTTCGCCGGCCTTCGCCAGATCAACTACCTCCGCCCACGTCCGGGGCGGCGCATTCAGCCGGTCGGGCCGGTAGGCCAGCACCTGCGTGGCTGCATCGATCGGAAAGCCCCATTGCGATCCGCGCCAGTTGTAGCTCGGAAAGGACGCGCCGACGCTACCGGCCGCAAGCGCCGCAAAATCCGCCTCCCGGCCCGGCATATCGAGCGCGGCAAGGCAATTCTCCGCCGTGATCTGGCCGACATGCGGATGGTCGATCACGATGAGATCGTAGCGGCGGGCAAGCTCCTCGACGGGAAAACTTTCGAAATCCTGCAGCGAGCGCTTGTCCCATTCAACGCGCACGCCCGTCCGCTTCAGCCAATCCTCTGAGCAGGCGACCATAGGGTCGTAGCCGCGCGGATGGCTCCAGGTCATGCCCTTCAGGGTAATCCCGCTCATGCAAATTCCTCCCGGATGCGTGCGGTATGTTCGCCGATGCGCGGCGCGGCGCGACCGCCGGCCGGTCGCGTGCCATCGACGCGGATGGGGCAGCGGGTCGTGCCGATGGCAACATCGTCCTCGCGCGTTACCGTCTGCAGCATGTCGAGGATCTGGAAGCCTTCGCTCGTCAGAAGCTCCGGCCATTCCAGCACCTTGGAGCACCAGATATCGGCGGGCTCGAGGATGGACAGCCAATGGTCAACCGTCTCGGTCGCAATGCGCGCCGCGATGATCTGCTTGACCGTGTCGCGCTCGGTAAACCAGGCCTTGGCGTCGTCGCGATAGACCGCGAGCGCATCGAGACCCAGCAGGTCCTGCAACCGACCGATCGGCGTCATGGCAATCGCGAGGTGGCCGTCCTTCGCCGGATAGACGCCGTAGGGCGCCGAAAGGTAGGCGTGGGCGCTGCGGAAGCCGGAGCGTTTCGGCCGGCGGCCGCCGTCGTTCAGATGCGTGGTCAGCACCTCGAACTGGAAATCGACGAGGCCTTCCAGGAGACTGGTCTGGATATGCGCCCCCTTGCCGGAAATACCCCGGCGCACAAGCGCCGCCAGAATGCCCTGGCAGGTATTGGCGCCGGCCAACATGTCGGCGACCGCCAGACCGAAAGGCACCGGCCCCTGCTGCTCGTCGCCGTTCAGCCACATCAACCCCGAGCGTGCCTGCGCCAGCAAATCCTGTCCCGGCCGCATGACCCACGGGCCTTCCTCGCCATAGCCACTGATCGAGGCATAGACGATGGCCGGATTGATCGCCTTCACCGTCTCGTAGTCGAGGCCGAGCCGCTCGATGACGCCGGGCCGGAAATTCTGGATGACGACATCCGCCGAGCCGATCAGCTTGCGCAGGAAAGCCAAATCCTCGGCATTCTTCAGGTCGATGCCAAGGCTTTCCTTGCCGCGGTTGATGGCGTGGAACAGCGTCGAATCCCCACCCACCTCGGTATCGCTGAGATAGAGCCGCCGCGAAAGATCGCCGCCGTCGGGCCGCTCGATCTTGATCACCCGGGCGCCCAGATCGAGCAACCGCAGCGAACAATAGGGCCCAGACAGGAACTGGCTCATATCGATGACGGTCAGGCCGGCCAACAGTCCGTTGTCGTCCATTTTCTCCCCCCGCGCCGAACCGGAAGCTCCGCGCAATTCCTATTTGAATTCTTCGTTTATATATGAGCAGCCATCTGGAAGTGTCAAGGCGGTCATCGATGACGGGAAACAGCTTGCACGACGATGTCTGGCAAGTGGGCGCGGACGCTACCCCGCAACGGTGACAGACCGCCGGGCAAACACCGGATTTATCAATGTCTAGAAAGGAAGAGCGGGGATCGTTAATGCGCTTGGGGCCGGGACCGGAAGAACGATCGCACAGGCAGGGCGGCCGCAAGCCGGCAACACCCCCCCCTGAAAGAAAGCGCTGGATCAGCCCTTGAGCTGGAAGGGATGAACCGATCCGCCCTCGCTCTGGGCGGCCTGAAGATTGCGGTAGCGTCCGTTCTTCTTGGTGATGAGGTCGGCATGCTTGCCGCTCTCGACGATACGACCGTCATCCACGACGAGAATGCGGTCGGCATTGGCAATGGTCGCAAGACGGTGAGCAATGACGAGCGTGGTGCGGCCAGCCGACAGTTCGGCAAGCGACTGCTGGATCGCACGCTCGGTCTCCGTGTCGAGCGCCGACGTCGCCTCGTCGAGGATGAGGATCGGCGGGTTCTTCAGGAAGATGCGGGCGATGGCGAGACGCTGCTTCTGGCCGCCCGAGAGCTTCACGCCGCGCTCGCCGATGACGGTGTCGAGCCCGTCGGCAAGGTTGGCGATCACGTCGTCGAGACGCGCGCGCCGGGCCGCATCCAGGATTTCCGCTTCCGTCGCATCGAGGCGGCCATAGGCGATGTTTTCGCGGACC
Organism: uncultured Shinella sp.; assembly: GCA_965650295.1. GTDB lineage: Bacteria > Pseudomonadota > Alphaproteobacteria > Rhizobiales > Rhizobiaceae > Shinella. Next base: position 13,448 of record CBFGOD010000014.1, read on the forward strand.
GAGCCGGCGAAGAGGAAGACGTCCTGCTGCACGATGCCGATATTGGAGCGCAGCGACCGCAGCGTCATGTCCCTGATATCGACGCCATCGATCGCGATGGCACCCGCCGTGATTTCATAAAAGCGCGGCAGCAGCGAGCAGATCGTCGTCTTGCCGGCGCCGGAAGGGCCGACGAACGCGATGGTCTCACCGGCCTTGATCGAGACGTTCAGCCCGTCGAACACCGTCTTGTCGGTGCTGTAGCCGAAACCGACGTCGCGGTATTCGATATCGCCGTTGAGACGGCTTACTTCTTTTGCACCCGCGCGGTCGCGGATATCCGGCTCGGTGTCGAGGAACTTCGTGTAGCGCTCGAAGCCGGCAATGCCCTTCGGATAGGTCTCGATGATCGAGTTGATCTTGTCGATCGGCCGGAAGAACACGTTGATAAGCAGCAGGAAGCCGACAAAGCCGCCGGCCGACAGTTCGCCATGCACGACGAACCATGCGCCCGCCAGCATCACCACCACCTGCACGAAGCGCATGGAGAGATAGGAGAGCGAGGCGGATGCCGCCATCACCTTGTAGGCCTGCATCTTGGTCGTGAGATAATTGTTGTTGCTCTCGGCAAAAAGTTTTCGCTCGTGGTCCTCATTGGCGAAAGCCTGCACCACGCGGATGCCGCCGACATTCTCCTCGATGCGCGCATTGAAATCGGCGACGCGGCCATAGAGCGCATGCCAGGTCGTGGTCATGCGCGCGCCGTAATGCGTCGTGACCCAGGCCGTCAGCGGGACGATGACGGCGGTGATCAGCGCCAGCGGTACATGCACCCAGAGCATCAGGATAAACGCCCCGATCAGCGTCATGATGGCGATGAAGAGGTCTTCCGGTCCGTGATGGGCGACCTCGCCGATCTCCTCGAGATCCTTGGTCAGCCGCGCCACGAGATGGCCGGTCTTCTGGTTATCGAAATAACCGAAGGAAAGCTTTTGCAGATGGTCGAAGGCCTTGCGGCGCATCTCGGCTTCGATGCGCACGCCCAGCATGTGCCCCCAATAGGTGACGATGACCTGCAGGCCCGCATTGAAGAGGTAGATGAGGAACAGTCCGACGGCAGCAAGCGCGATCACGTCGAGCTGGCCGGTCGGCAGCAGCCGGTCGATGAAAAGCGTTACCGCAACCGGGAAGGCGAGCTCCAGCAGGCCGGCCGCAACAGCGGATGTGAAATCCAGCGCGAACAGGCCACGGTGCGGGCGATAATAGGCGGCAAAACGCTTTACAAGGTCAGACATCAATCAGGCTTTCAGTATCGGCACTGCGACTATGACGATCAACTACCCCGTCTCTTCCACATCCGCGACAAAATTTTGTCCGGTGTAACGGCTTTTTGTACGCGGCTTGCCGCAATGCGGGGATCGCGATCTGGCCAAGTGTGAAAACAGGAGGGTTGTACAGCGACCCTGCGCAGTGTCGCCGAGTGACGCAAAGTAATATTGTCAGTCGGCCTGTCGCCCACAGATACCGCGAGAGAGTGAAACCACCTCAAGCGCCATGCGGTTCTCGCTGGCGCTGCTGCTACCTGGAATAAGCTGCAAAGAGAGAAACGGCCGGTCAGCCGACGAAGCCGAAGATCACCGCGCTGACGAAGAGAAAGGCGCCGACGACGGCGATGTTGCTGACCAGAACCTGCCGTTCCGCACGGCGTGCACGACGGTCGCTGATGGCACCAAGCGTGCCATAGGTGGAACGGCCGTCGAGTTTCGCATTGCTCATTCGCCATCATCCCTTTTTTGGAGGCCCGTTTTTTTCAGCCTTCCGAAGGCGAGCTTTCATGCCCGCCTGTTTTCTGGGATGAAGTTATATAGGATCCCTATAAGTTTGGTAGGGTATTTTTTCTCATTTTCGCCATACTCGTAAATTCGCGTTTCATACTTCTGTCATGTCACGGACTTGGCGATACGAAATTTCCGTTTTTCGAGCTCGGGGAAATAGGTCGCGACGTCGAAATAGCTCTCCGGCGCGTGAACACCCGGTTTCCTAGGCAGTTTGAGGATAAGCTGCGCGGCGATGGAGGCGTTCATCGAGGTGCAGGCATCGACATAAGAACCGTACATCGGGTCCGGGGATACCGTCACTTCCACGCGCACCGTCCGCTCCACGCCGTCCTTGCGGCCAATGCCGATGGCCAGATGGATCTCGTGGCTGTCCTGTGCCGGAATCTTATCCGCATTTTTTCGGATGTTTCGCTCGATCACCTTGTTCAGCACATCGAGCGGCTTGATCTTGACGCCGCCGATATCGACGGTCTCATCGAAATCGCCGAAGCCAGCCTTCACCAACCCTATCCAGGCCTCATGCTCGCGATGCGGCAGGTGCAGCTTCCAGGAGAACTCCTTGATGCCCTTCTCGCGAATGCCGTCGGCAAGCGGCACGGTCAGCTGCTCGGAATGCGGGGAATGGATGAATTCGCAGCGACCCCAAGGCTCCGGCAGATCCAAGAATTCGCTGCCGCTCATCGGCGCGCATTCGACATGCTTGCCGTCATAGAATTGCGTGCTCGGATGAGCATATTCGGCCAGCACCGTCGAGACGCTGTAGGGCGGCACGAGAACCGGGTTTTCATCGCCCACCAGCTCAGCGGCCCAATAGAGATTGATCTTGTCGATCTCGTCGAGCTCGTCGGCAACCGCCCGGCAGATGACGTTCGACATGCCGGGATCGGCACCGCAGCCGATGACGGCCGGGACACCCGCCGCCTTGAAACGCTCATGCTCGGCCATCTGCTTGACCGTATAGGTGCCGAGACCGCCGAGGTCCATATACGGCACCTTGAGAGCGAGCGCGGCCTCGAAGATCGTCATCTGGAAGCCAAGCAGGGTCGGCACGCAGTTGATGCAGATATCGGCGCCCGAGATAGCCGCCTCAAGCGCCGTCGCATCGGTCACGTCGAGATCGACGAGCGTGATGCGCGGGTCGGAAAGCTCGTGCGCCAGCACCTCCATCTTTTCGCGCGAGGCATCGCAGAGGCGGATGGTCTTGATATCGACGATGGCGCGGTCGGAAACGAGGTCGCGCACGATGCCCGCGCCCATGAAGCCGGCGCCACCGAGAAGGGTAATGATCATTGCTCTGTCCTCAAATGAAAATGTCTCAGACGTGCTTGCGCCCGCCGTCCTCGTAGAACCAGTCGTCCGGATAGGGATACCACCAGCCCTGGATCACCGGCTTGTGGTCGATGATGACCATTTTCGAGCGGCGGAAGGCATCGAGCCCGAGTTTCGACAGCTCGCGCCCGAGCCCGGATTTCTTCCAGCCGCCGAAGGGCAGCGCGTCGTTGTCTATCAGCGGATTGTTGACCCAGACCATGCCAGCCTCCAGCCGGTCCGCCGCCTCCATCGCCTCTTCGAGCGAGGTGGTGAAGACGGAGGCGCCGAGGCCGAATTCGCTGTCATTCGCCTGCTCGATCGCCTCATCGAAATCCTTGACCCGCATGACGGCGGCGACCGGGCCAAAACATTCCTCGCGCAGGATCGCCATGTCGGGCGTGCAGCCGGTGAGAATGGTCGGCTCGTAGAACCAGCCCGTCGGCTCGCTCTCGGGGATTTTTCCGCCCAGCACGACCGTCGCCCCCTTGGCCTTGGCGTCCTCGACCAGCCGGATGACTTTTGCCCGTGCCGCCTCACTGACGAGCGGCCCGATCTCGGCACGGCTGAGGCCGTTGCCGATACGGAGACGCCGTGTCTCGGCGGCAAACTTCTCGATGAAGGCATCGTGCACGGCATCGACGACGAAGAAGCGTTCCGCCGAGGTGCAGACCTGGCCGGACATGTGGAAAGCGGCTGTAACGGCACCGGCAGCAGCCACGTCGAGCGGCGCGTGCGCGGTGATGATCATCGGATCCGAGCCGCCCGCTTCGATGACGGCGGGCTTCATCTGCGCCGCGGCGGCCATGGCAACCGCCTTGCCGGCGGCGACGGAGCCGGTGAAGGCCACCGCATGGGTTTTGGCAGAGGCGATCAAAGCGATGCCGAGCTCGATGCCACCCGGCAGGCAGGCGATGAGGCCTTCAGGCAGTGCTTCGAAAACCGGCATGAACGCCAGGGTCGAGAGCGTCGTCGCCGGCGCCGGCTTGATGATGCAGGCATTGCCGGAGGCGAGCGACGCCGCGACCGTCCAGCACATCAGCAGGATCGGGAAATTGAACGGCATGATGTGGACGCTCGTGCCGAGCGCTTCGTAACGCGCATGCTGGAAAGTGCCGGCCTGCGTCGTGCCCGCCACCTTGCCGCCCTCGTCGCGCGCCATTTCCGCGAAATAGCGGAAGGCGCCGGCACAGTTCGCCACCTCGCCGATCGCCTCCGGATAGGGTTTGCCCATCTCGCGCGACATCAGTTCCGCACAGCGCCGCATGTCCGTCGCCTCGATGCGGCTGGCGATGCGGTGCAGGATCGTCGCCCGCGTCTTGGCGTCGAGCCGTTTCCAGTCGCGCTGCGCCGCGGCAGCGGCATCGAGCACGGCCTCCATGTCTTCCAGCGTCGTATCTGCGATGGTGCCGACGGTGGCGAGCGTCGCGGGATCGATCACCTGATGGCGCGTGCCCTGGCTCGGGAGATAGACCGGGTGCCGATAGAATATGGGTTCGGCTGGGTTGAACATGGCGATATTTCCTTGGCGTTCTGCAGCATGAAAGGGCAAATGCCCCCTCATCCGCCTGCCAGCACCTTCTCCCCGCAGGCGGGGAGAAGGAACAAGCCGCAGCGTTTCGTCTCCCTCTCCCCGCTTGCGGGGAGAGGGCGGGGTGAGGGGCAAATATGTCCTCAGCGGATCATGTAGACCTTCTTCACCGTCTCATGGACGGTGCATTCGCCCTTCCAGTCCTTCGGGAAGAAGGCGGCGGTGTCCGGCGTGATCTCGATCACTTCGCCGCTCTCGTGCACATAAGTGCAGCGCCCTTCGAGGAAGTGGCAGAACTCATCGCTGGTGACGTGGCAGAACCATTTACCGGGTGTGCAGATCCACAGGCCGCATTCGGACTGGCCGTTCGGACCTTTGTGGATGACCTTGCCGGAGGTGCGGCTTTCGCCCTCGATCATGGTGGGGATGATGCCCCAATCCTTGAGGTCGGTTTCTTCCAGCGGCTTGCGCATCAGGGGTGTCGCGGTCATGGGCTATTTCCTTTCATTGTCTTTGTGCGTCAGACCAGCATGTAGATGTTGCGCAAGGTCTCGATGACGGTGCATTCGCCGGTCCAGCCGCCGGGGAACATGACGACGGTGCCGGCCTCGACCTCGATCACCTCGCCCTCATCCGAGCGATAGATCGCCCGTCCCGCCACGAAATGGCAGAACTCGTCGCGCGGGATCGACAGGCGCCAACGGCCCGGGGTGCAGACCCAGATACCGGATTCCGGCTGGTTGTTCGGTCCCTTGAAGACGAGCCGGCCGGAGGAATGCGATTGCCCCTCCTGGCTGTCAGGCTGGTGGCCCCAATCGACGAGATCGGCGAAGGTCGTCGCATTATAGATGTGCGGCGCCGAGGAATTTGTCGTCTCAACCATTGTAGGCACCCGTCTTCACAAGTTCGTCGAGAATGCCGGCGGCCTTCTTCGGGCCGTTGCGGGCCTGCATATGGGCACTCGTCGCGGCAAGGCGTGTCTTCATCGTCGGGTTATTGACGCAGGCCTCGAGCTTGGCGGCGAGGTCGGCATCCGTCCAATCGTAGCGCGGCATCTTGAAACCATGGCCGGTCTCATCGACGCGCGTCGCATTGTCGTGGCCGTCCCAGACATAGGGCATAATGATCGCCGGCTTGCTGAAATAGAGGCATTCCGTGAACGAGTTGTTGCCGCCGTGGTGGATCGCCGCATCGACCTGCGGGATGACCGAGGGCTGCGGGAACCAGCTGTCGACGATGACATTGCCCGGCAGGTTCTCGTACTGATCCTTGTAGTCGCCGACATTGACCAGCGCCCGGTAAGGCAGCTTGCCGATGGTCGCAATCAGGCGTTTCAGGAGATCCGTATCCCCTGCCCCCAGCGAACCGAAGGAGATGTAGATCAGCGGCTTGTCGTTGTTCTCGGCGAAAGCCGGCACCTCATAGGGCCTCTCCTTGCGCACGCAGCCTTCGAGATACTGGAATTGTTTCGGGTCGAGCGGGTGTTCGCGGTCAAACTTCACCGCCTCCGGATAAAGCAGCAGGTTCATGAAGGGCGAGGCCTCGAAGAACTGGCCGATCGGATAGGCAGCCTCATTGTTCTCGCCAAGGAAGGCGTTGAAGTCGTCGTGGATCGGCTTGATCACGGCGTTGAAGTGATCGCGATAGGCGGCATGGCCGGCAAAATCCTTCTCGCCGCAGCCGGAGAGATGCGGCGGGATTTTTGGGTCCTCGATCTCGTTTTCCGAGCAGGAGATGATGCGCACCCAGGGCGTGCCATATTGCTTGATGGCCGGGAAGAGAATGACGTTGTCGACGCAGATCAGGTCCGGCTTGATCTTCGCCAGCACGCCCGGCAGGTCCTTCTGCGCCCATTTCGCGCTGTCGACGATCGCCGTCCAGCAATCCTTCACATAGTTGTCGACCTGGTCGTAGGGCGATTTGCGGAAGTTCGGGATGTGGCCATTGATGAAATCCTCCCAGAACTTCGCCATCTGTTCCGGCGGCATCGGCTCGGAGAGGTTCACCGCATGGGCCTCGAAACCATAACCCTCATAGACCGAGACGAAGCCGGGATCGGAGAGGAAGACGGCCTTGTGGCCGAGCGCTTCGACGGCCTGGGCGATGCCGACGGAGTTCAGCGCCGGGCCGAAGGCCGCTTCCGGGAAGAATGCAATGGTCTTGGACATGGTGTTCCCCTCTTTATTCATTGGAAGAGCCGGCATTTGACCGGATCGATCTTGAGGCTCAGCACATCGCCGATCTTCCAGTTGCCCGCCCCGCTGGCGGGAATGCGGACCTGGAGCGGCACGGCCGTCGCGGCTGTCTTGACGTGCAGCACCCGGTCGAGGCCGTGATAGGCGATATCGACCACGGCGCCGGATACCGGCAGGTCGCCGGGCGGGCCGATGGCGATGTTTTCCGGGCGCACCGCGAGCGTCGCGGGGCCGGCATTGCCCGTTGCCTCCACCTCAAGGCCCTCCGCGCGGAAAAGACCGTCCGCACCGACCTTGCCCTCGATGAAATTCATCACGCCGATGAAATTGGCGACGAAGCGGTCGGCCGGACGCTCATAGACCTCCTCCGGCGCCCCGACCTGCAACAGGCGGCCGTCCTTGAGGATCGCCATGCGGTCGGCCATGACCAGCGCTTCCTCCTGATCGTGCGTGACGATGATGAAGGTGATGCCGG
>CBFGOD010000015.1:0-20460 GCA_965650295.1 uncultured Shinella sp.
TGGGTGGCAGCGCACAGGAACTGGCCGGCGACGGCATCTTCCTGCCGCATGACGAGCGCTAAGACCACGCCTCGGAATTCTTCCAGGTCTTCAACGAGCTGATCGAGACCGGCCACTCCACGCTCGACGGCAAATATATCAAGGCGATCGATGCCAAGCTCGGCTTGCCGCCGGTGCAGCAGCCGCGCCCACCGATCTATTTCGGCGGCTCCTCGGATGCGGCCATCGATTTTGCCGGCGGCCTCGTCGACAAATATCTGACCTGGGGCGAACCGCCGGCACAGGTGGCCGAAAAGATCGCCCATGCCCGCAAGGCCGCGGCCGCCAAGGGCCGCGAAGCCTCCTTCGGCATCCGTCTGCATTTCATCGTGCGCGAGACGGACGACGAGGCGTGGGAGGCCGCCGACCGGCTGATCTCGAAACTGTCCGACGACGCCATCGCCTCGGCGCAGGAGGTGCTGACGAAGAATTCCGATTCCGTCGGCCAGGCGCGCATGGTGGCTTTGCACAATGGCCGGCGTGACAAGCTGGAAGTCTCGCCGAACCTCTGGGCCGGCATCGGCCTGGTGCGCTCGGGCGCCGGCACGGCCCTCGTCGGCTCGCCGAAGACCGTCGCCGCCCGCCTGCGCGAATACCAGGCGCTCGGCATCGATACGGTCATCGCCTCGGGTTATCCGCATCTTGAGGAGGCCTACCGCGTTTCCGAACTGCTCTTCCCCGAGCTTGGCCTGCCCGGTCCGCACGATCAGTTGCGCTCTTCCTTCGGCGCCCATCATGTCTTCGGCGGCGGCGGTCATGGCGGCAATGTCAAGCTCACCTCGGCGTCGTAACGCCGCGCTCTCCGGGCCGTGAAAACGGCGAAACCGCTCGCGTTCCGAAGGGGCACGGGCGGTTTTTTCATGGGAGGATTTTATCCCGCCCCCTCCCGCCACGCCGATGTTGCGCTAAGGTGATGCCATCGGAAGGGAGATTCAGCATGCACATCGGACATTCAGTCGCCGCGCCAATGGTTGAAGGAAGTCCGGCGTGACCGTCACCGATTTCGCAACCCGCACGTACGATCATAATTTCCGGCTCGACCCGATCGTGCGCAGCCTGCTCGATACGGACTTCTACAAGCTGCTGATGCTCCAGATGATCCGGCAGCTGCATCCCGATGTGAATGCGACCTTTTCCCTGATCAACCGCACGAAGAGCGTGCGGCTCGGCGAGATCATCGACGAAGGAGAGCTGCGCGCCCAACTCGACCACGCCCGCAGCCTGCGCTTCACCAAGAAGGAGCTGATCTGGCTCGCCGGCAACAGCTTCTACGGCAAGGCCCGCATGTTCGGTCCGGACTTCATCGCCTGGCTTTCCGCCTTCCAGCTGCCGGACTACGAACTGCGCAAGGCCGACGGACAATATGAGCTGCATTTCGACGGCCCTTGGACGCACACGATGATGTGGGAGATCCCGGCACTGACCATCATCAACGAGCTGAAGTCCCGCGCCGCCATGCGCGACAAGGGGCGCTTCGCACTCGATGTGCTCTATGCCCGCGCCAAGGCGCAGCTCTGGGAGAAGGTGGAGCGTCTCCGGCGCCTGCCCGATCTCGTCATCTCCGATTTCGGCACGCGCCGCCGCCATGGTTTCCTTTGGCAGCGCTGGTGCGTGGAAGCCCTGAAGGAAGGGCTCGGTGAGCGCTTCATCGGCACATCCAACGTACTGCTTGCCATGGACACCGATCTCGAAGCGATCGGCACCAATGCGCATGAATTGCCGATGGTCGCCGCGGCGCTTGCGAGGGATGACGCTGCCCTTGCGCAGGCGCCCTATCGGGTGCTGGATGAATGGCGACAGCACTACAACGGCAACCTTTTGATTGCGCTGCCCGACGCCTTCGGCACCGCCGCCTTCCTTGCCAATGCCCCGGACTGGCTGGCGGACTGGACCGGCTTTCGCCCGGACAGCGCGCCACCCATCGAGGGCGGCGAGCAGATCATCCGCTGGTGGCAGGAGAGAGGCCGCGCCCCCCGCGAAAAACTGCTGATCTTCTCCGACGGCATGGATGTCGATACGATCGAGGAGACCTACAAGCATTTCCACGGCCGCGTGCGCATGAGCTTCGGCTGGGGCACCAATCTCACCAACGATTTCCGGGGTTGCGACCCCGATGGCGGCAATGGCCTCGACCCGATCTCGCTGGTCTGCAAAGTGACGAGCGCCAATGGCCACCCGGCGGTCAAGCTGTCGGACAATCCGCTGAAGGCAACGGGCGATCCCGCCGAAATCGAACGCTATCGCCGTGTGTTCGGAACGGCGGTGCAGGAGGCGCGCCCGGTCGAAGTTTAGGCGGTGGAGGCTGATTGTTTTTCGCCGGTCGCGGCAATGGTCGACAGGGCCGAGCGAATGGCCGAAGGCGAGGATGCCTTCGCCAGCGCGCAGGTGGGTGTCGAAAGCGAGCCGACCCGGATCGATTGCCCCCCGCGGGCATTGGCCAGCGCAAACATGGTCTCGTCCGTCAGATCGTCGCCGATGGCAATCGGCAAACGATCGACAAAAGCGGCCTGCTCCAGATAGACCGCCACCGCATCCCCCTTGTCGGCGCGCGCCGGGCGGATCTCGAAGACCATCTTTCCCGGCTGCAAGACCCAGTCCGGTCCCGCCGCCTCGGCGAAAGCCCGCATGATCCCTTCCAGCGCCGTATCGAAGGCCGGTGCCAGCCGGTAGTGCGCGGCCACGGCCGCGCCCTTGTCTTCGATCAGCACGCCCTCCATCCACGCCGTCTGCTCGACAAGGCGTTGTTTGAGCGTAACGAAGGCCGGCGTGGCGGTGGCAACGACCGTTGCGCCATCGGCACCCCGCAGTTCCGCACCATGCAGCCCGGCAATCGGAAAACGAGACGGCGCAAAGAGCGCATCGGCATAGACCAGGCTCCGCCCGGTCACCAGCGCAAGCGCGCCCCTGAGGCGATTGGCGACGGCCTGCAGATCGCCTGCAAGCGACAGCGGCACCTGAATGGCGTCGGGCGTTGCCGCAAGGTCGATAAGGGTGCCATCGATGTCGAGGAACAGCGCCCAGCGGTCCGGCTCATCGACCAGGCGGCGCACCAGATGGCGGGTAGCGGCGTCCGATGGCCGCAATTTTTCCAACTCGTCCATGGTCTTGCAAGTAGATCGCGACAGCGGGCTGGCAAGGCCCGCAGGAACAAGTTTTCCCCCGCCGCATTGTGCCCTTCGCCACGCAATCGCAGCAAGGGAGCCGCAATGGGCAATCGGAAAGCACAACGGGCCACCGACAATGACGCACCCGTCATACACGGTGCGGAAGACCTGCCCACCGTCACCGTCGCGAGCTACAATCTCGAAACACGCGATAAAAAAGGCTTCATCGGCGATCGCGCAAACAAGTCCGCCTTCCGCGAAGGCCTCGACGCCTGGCGCAAACGCATTCGCAAAGGCGGCGATGATCCGTTGGGCGAGGTTGCGACGGACGAGCTTTCCAAGAAGGAAATCGATGCGCTGCTGAAGGATGAGGAAACGGAGGCGGCCGCCCTCGTGCGTGCTGCGGTGGACGATTTTGCGGCCGAGCTTGCCGATGTCCTGATGCGTTACCTCAAGGAGGACGCATGGAAGGAAACGGAGCGGATTGCCGTCGGCGGTGGCTTCAGGGACAGCAAGACCGGCCTGATGGCGATCGCGCGCGCGCAGTTGCTGCTGAAGGCCGAGGGCGTGAAGGTCAAGCTGTCGCCGATTGCCCACCACCCGGATGAGGCCGGCCTGATCGGCGCGGTCCATCTCATCCCCGCCTGGATGTTGAAGGGGCACGATGCCATCCTTGCCGTGGATATCGGCGGCACGAACATCCGCGCCGGCATCGTCAAGCTGAACCTCGACGAGGCCAAGGACTTCGGCAAGGCCAAGGTCTGGAAATCGGATCTGTGGCGCCATGCCGATGACGAGCCCAAGCGCACCGCGACCATCGAATATCTCGTGCGGATGATCGAAACGCTGATCGCCAAGGCAAAAAAGGCGAAACTCGCGCTCGCTCCGGTCATCGGCATCGGCTGCCCGGGCATCATTGCTGCCGACGGGTCGATTGCGCGCGGCGGCCAGAACCTTCCGGGCGGCAATTGGGAAAGCACCCATTTCAACCTGCCGGAGGCGCTGCGCAAGGAAATCCCTGAGATCGACGAGCAGCCCACCTTCGTCATCATGCACAATGACGCCGTGGTGCAGGGTCTCTCCGAAGTGCCGCGCATGGCCGATGCCAGAGCATGGGCCGCCGTGACGATCGGCACGGGCCTCGGCAATGTCAGCTTCGTCAACAAGAAGGACTGACATGCCGGGCCGAAAAGAAGAAGCCGCCCGAAGGCGGCTTCTTATCGTCAGTTCAGGGTGGACCATTCCTGGCGCACCGCGTCCGCATCCTTGTTGAGATGCACATGGGCATCGACATGATCGACCCAGTCGAGCGGGATCAGATGGTGCTTGCCATCGTCGGAATCGCTTCGGGTCAGCTTGATGCGGCTTTCGCCTTCCATGTGATCGACGGTGCCGACATGACGGCCATCGGCGGCGCGCACTTCCATATGTTCGCGGATTTCATTTGCAGCGACCATTGTCGTTCTCCTTTGGTGAACTTGCCGCAGAAGAACGTCGAAACCCACCCACTGTTCCGGTCTTTAAAGGACCATCTCGCTTCCCGCACCGCGCCGGAATATCACTGGCGTCCGGAAATGATATGCATATTGATCAGGAACCCTTTCCGCCGGAGAATGGACAGACGTGAACAGCGAAGCAAAAGAGCCGAAATCGGCCACCGGCAGGTCTACACGCCTGACAATCCTGTGCCGCGGCGCGACGGCGGCCAATCAGCAGTCGCGGTTTTCGTCCGATGGCCCTCTGCTGGCCAGGCAAGCCGCGCGGCTGGATGCGCTTGCGCATGACCTCGGCCGCTTCGACAGGGTCCTGCACGCCCCCGAACCCGCCGCCGCCGAAACCGCCGCCGCCTTCTCTTCCGGCGCCTTGCCCGTACCGGCACTTCGCGAGGTTGATTATGGGGCCTGGAACAACCGAACGCTCGAAGATATTGCAGGACAATCGCCAGGCGACCTGGAGCGCTGGAGGGCGGACCCCACCTCGGCACCCCACGGCGGCGAACCCTTCGAGGCGGCGCAAGCCCGCGCGACAGCGTGGCTGGAAAGCCTGCATTCGACGGGCGGCAACACGCTGGCCATCACGCACGCCATCATCGTGAAGCTGCTGTTCCTGCATGTGGTGGCTGCCCCGCTTACGTCGATCTGGCGCATCGACACCGAACCGCTCTCAGCGTTGACGCTGACCAGCAACAGCCGCCGCTGGGCCCTTCGAGGCTTCGGACCGACCGCAGGCGACCGGTCGCTGGAGAGCGGGTGACTGGGCAAACGTACTGCATACGCTCCTGACTAGGCAAAGGACGCCTCGCGCATCAGGCGGGAACTTCAATCCTTCTGCGGCCGTAGGCGACCAGGCCGAACCCCGACGCGTACATCAGCAGGCCGAAGAGCGCCGGCGGAACGGCGACTTCCGGGGAGCGCATCATGGTGATGGCGAGGACCATGCCGATTGCAGCGTTGCGAATGCTGATGGACAGCGTCACCGTCACTGTCTCGGCCGGGGAAATTCCCAACAGGCGTGAGCCGAAGATACCGACGGCTATGCCGCTCGCCACCAATGCAAGCACCGCCGGGCCGGCGCTCACCAGAATACTCACCCACCGGTCATATACCGAAACGCCGATCCCGATGATCAACGCTATCAGCACAACGACGCCGAAAGCACCGACCAATTTTTCAGCGCGGGCAGCAAAGCCAGGGAACTTGTGCCGGAGACACATGCCGAAGACGACGGGAAGAAGGATGATCGCGATCATCATGCCGATCGTGCGGAGAACCGGAAGATGAACCTTGGTGTCCGCATCGCCAAAATAGTCGATAGCGAAGTTGGCGAAGAGCGGCAGGGTCGCAATCGCGACCAGACTGCCGACGGCGCTCAGCGCGATCGACAAGGCAAGGTCTCCGCGCGCCAGATAGGAAAAAAGGCTTGACGTCGTGCCGATCGGGCAAGCCGCAACCACGACCAGACCGATGGCGATATCCCGCGGCAAGCCCATCATGAAAGCAAGCGTCAGGCCTATCACCGGCAGGATAAGAAGCGCGGCGATGAGGCCCCAGACCAGGGTTTTCGGGCGCATTGCCACACGTTCGAAATCAACCGGCGCAAGCGTCATGCCGATGCCCGTCATGATGACGAACACGACGGCCGGCAATCCCAAATCGATAAGAGCCGACTGCTCCATCTTGCTTCCCTCCCCAAAGAACATCGATCGTTCTGTTGCGGAGCCTAGCATCAATTCCTTTCGATAATCCGATCATGGCATGCCGACCGGTATCGAAAGCACATTAGCCTCTGACGGGATCGGCAGCCGGGCTTTAACCGGCTGCCGAAATTGTATTTATCCAGGCCGATTTCGACCAGTGTGACTTACAAAACGAAGTACCCTTTGGAAAAGGACAAAGCGTCGTCGAGATGGATGGCGAAGTCGGCTGCCTTGTCGCCGTTCGTGTCGCCGTAGATATAGGTATCCGAGGCTGCCTTGACATAGCGAAGCTCGCCAGCTCTTCCGGTGAAGTCTGCAGCGGCAAGGTAGATGAAGCTCTGGTCACCCGAAACCAGCGTGTTGGCATCGATCGCCGACAGGTCGATCCGGTCGCCGGTAGCACCGGAGAAATCCAGAATGGTATCGCGACCGGCCGCAGCAACGGTGGAGTCGGCAACCGTTTTGAAGACGAAGATGTCGCCGCCCGCGCCGCCGGTCAGAGTGTCGGCACCCCGGCCACCTTGAAGCGTGTCATTGCCATTGCCTCCGCTCAGCACATCGTTTCCGCCGCCGCTGCTCAAAAGATCGTTTCCGGCACCGCCGGCAAGACGATTGACGCCGTCATTGCCGTAGAGCTTGTCGGCATGGTCCGAGCCGAGCAATCTCTCGACGGAAACATAGACGTCCCCCTTGGCTTCGCCGGTGTTGATAGCGGCATTCGCAAGGCTCGCCGTCACCCCGGCCTTCGCCAGCGAATAGGACGCCGTATCTGTTCCGGCACCGCCGTCCAGCCGGTCACTGCCCGCACCACCGTTCAGAATGTCGCTACCGCCGCGTCCGGACAACACATTGGCGGCGCTGTTGCCGATAAGGATATCGGACGCATTGCCGCCCGCGGCGTTTTCGATCACGACGCCGTTCGCAATGGTGTATCCGCCGGTCAGCGTTTCGGACGTCGACACCCATCCGCCACCGCCAATCTCCGCCTTGAGCGTTGCAGCCCGCAGATCGATCTTCGCCCGGCTCGCGCCGACATAGTCGATCGTGTCCTTGCCGCCAGTATCCCAAATCGTCGTATAGCCGTGATTGAAATCGACATCGTCGCTGAATTTGTAGGAATTGTTCCCGGTATTGTGGGCGCGCGCGCCGTACATATGCTGCAGCGTTGCGATGTCGATCGCGCCGTAAGAGCCCGGCTGCGCATTGACCGCCGTGCCGATATCCACGGCGGCAGTGAAGGGGTTGTCTTCACCGAGAAAGGGGAACGTATAGCCCATGACGGTGTAGAGTTGCGAATTGAGAAAGCCCGTGCCCTTGTCCGCGGGATCGACGACGCCCGGAAGTTTGGGGCCGAGGGAAATGTCATGCGGATGCTTCAGGCCGAGCGCATGGCCGGTCTCGTGAAACCACGTCAATGAAAAGGTCCCAAGCTTGACGGCATCCGCCGAGCCGGCAACATCCACGTTGATGCCGACGATGGAATCGACGGTGGTCGTGCCCGGTCCCGGCACGCCCGATTCACCGCCCCCGCCCTCGACCAGCTTGAAGTTGATGTTTCCGCCCTTGGCCACCTGTTTGAAGGTCAGCCCCGTGAAGGATTCGATATTCGCGATGATTTCGCCGTAGAACTCCTTCCAGTCGCCTTCGTCGAAATCGGCGATGCCGTTTTTGTTCATATCCCCCGCGCCGAAGCTGTAGGTGACGGTCGGCCCCCGCCACGCCCCGCCATCGATCAATCCGTCCACGACGGGGTTCTTGGAAAGGGCAACGGTTTTATATGCTTCTGCCATGGGGTCTCGCTGTGCTTGCTCGGATCGCGAACGCAGTCATCGAGAGCGGGATTTGAATGTCAAATGAACTAGAGGCAACGGTCCCAAAAGGATGCGCTATCCGTTCGAAAACTTCGCAAAGCGGACAATGATGGCCGCACGTCTCGTCCTGATGGCGCAGAAAGATGTCAATCGGCGACGCTCACCACTCTCGGGAACGACGCCTATCGCGTCTCATCGAGCGCCCGCAGGATGTCGATCAATCGCGGTGCCATCTCGCGAATTTCGGTGAGGTGGATCGCACTCAGCTGCTCGAGAACGCTGTCCGCCTTGCCCGTCAGCACGAGCGTCTGGCGGCGGCGGTCGGCAGGGTCCACATGTCGGGTAACGTAGCCGGACGCAACGAGCCGGCCCACGAGTTCCGTTGCCGAATGGGGCGCGATCAGCAACCGCTCGGCAAGCTTGCCGACCGTCATCGCCTCCTCACCGCGATAGCCACGGATCGCCAGGAGGGCCTGATGCTGCTGGGCGGGAAGCCCCTCCTGCTGCGCCGCCGACGTGCTGAAATCCATGAAGCGGCGCAGTGTATAGCGCAGGTTGGAAAGAGCCTCGTAATCGGCATCGCTCAGCCTGTCCTTGGACATTCTCCCGCTCCCGCTTTTATCGCCGCCCGTCCGGGCCGGCTTCGTCCATGCGGCTTACCCCAGCGGAAGCCGGCGGGCTAGGAGCAATCGACATTCCAGTCCGGCCGGTATGCGCCTGTTGATTTATATCGTATTACGATGTATTTGCAGCCGCCACCCGCACCTTGCCATGATGGAAGACCCAATGCCGCAAACAAAACCCCACCACCGGCCGCATGATTTCACAGGCGGCCTAGCCCGACGCGAGGCCGGGGATTTCACGACCGACCGGCGCGTGCTGGCGCTCATCGGAATGGCGCTCATCGTCGGCACAGGCGGCGCGCTGGCGGCCAAGTTGCTGGTGGATCTGATAGCGCTCGTTACCAATCTGGCCTGGTTTGGGCAGCTAAGCCTTGCAGCCGCCTCCCCTGCCGATGCACCGCGCTCGCTCTGGATGGTGGCGACACCGGCCCTCGGCGGCCTCGTTATCGGCCTGATGGCCCGGTTCGGCTCGGAAAAGATCCGCGGTCACGGCATTCCCGAGGCCATCGAGGCTATCCTCATCGGTGGAAGCCGGATGTCGCCGAAGGTCGCAATCCTGAAGCCTCTGTCCTCGGCGATCTCCATCGGCACCGGCGGCCCCTTCGGCGCGGAAGGGCCGATCATCATGACCGGCGGAGCCATCGGATCCCTCTTCGCCCAGTGTTTCCATCTGAGTTCGGCCGAACGCAAGACATTGCTTGTGGCGGGCGCGGCAGCCGGCATGACCGCCATTTTCGGCTCGCCGATCGCCGCGGTGACGCTTGCCGTCGAATTGCTGCTCTTCGAATGGAAGCCAAGAAGCTTCATTCCCGTCGCGCTTTCGGCCTGCGTCTCGGCCTGCTGGCGCCCCTTTCTGTTCGAGGCCGGCGCTCTCTTTCCCCGACAGTTCCACATGGACCTGCCCTGGTGGGGCATCGGCCTCTGCGCGGTTATGGGCATTGTCGCCGGTCTGCAATCCGGCCTGCTCACCACATTGCTCTACCGTATCGAGGATGCATTCGAGGCGCTGCCGATCCACTGGATGTGGTGCCCGGCTATCGGCGGCCTTGCCGTCGGCCTCGGCGGACTGATCGAACCCCGCGCACTCGGTGTCGGTTACGATATCATCGACGGCCTGTTGAACAGCCGCATGCTGCCGCAAGCCGTCTTGACGATCCTGCTGGTGAAGGCTGCCATCTGGCTCATTTCGCTGTCATCAGGCACATCGGGCGGCGTGCTGGCACCCCTCCTCATTCTCGGCGGAGCACTCGGCTGGCTGATCGGCTTGCTGTTTCCCGGTGATCCCGGCTTCTGGGCCTTGCTCGGCATGGCCGCGATGATGGGCGGCACGATGCGCGCGCCGCTGACCGGTACTTTTTTTGCCGTCGAACTGACCGGTGATGTCTCGAGCCTGCTGCCCCTTCTGGCCGCGACCATCTCTGCCTATGCCGTGACGGTGCTTCTGCTGCGCCGGTCGATCCTGACGGAGAAGATCGCCCGCCGGGGCCAGCACATCACCCGCGAATACGGCATCGATCCGTTCGAATATACGCGTGCCCGCGATATCATGATCGAAGCGGTCGACACGCTTGCCGCCGATATGCGCGTCGGCGACGCTACTGCCTTCTTCGCCACCACCGAACGGCTGCACCGGGTCTATCCCGTCATCGACGCCGACGGCCGGCTGAAGGGCATTGTCTCGCGCGGCGATGCCCTGCGGTGGCAGCAGGATCCCGCGTTTGCCGACCAGACCCTTGACGAGCGTGTCTCCGACACATCCGTTCCCACAGCGCATCCCGAAGACACGATCGGCTATGTCGCCGACCTGATGCTCGCAACCGATGTCGGCCGCATCCCGGTCGTCGATCCGCAAACCAATCGTCTCCTCGGCCTCGTCGCGCGCAAGGACTTGCTGCGTCTACGCCATGCAGCCAATGCCAACGAGAATGAACGAAAACCCTATCTCGGGCCGGGAAAGACCATACAGTAGTGCCCAGGAGCGGCTTTGCTAGGTCTCCGATGCCGGGTCGATGTTGAAACCAGCATCGATCCGGGCCATCGACAGCCGGATCTGATCGAACAGAAGCGCGAAATCGTAGCGCCATTCCAGAAGCAGCAACTGCCAGGTGCTGCCATCAAGGGTCGCGAGACGGTCGTCGAGTGCCTGTTTCAGCGTGGCCGGCAGTGCAGATTGCACGGCCACGGCATCGCTTCTGTCCGTCGCGTGAAGCGCGGCCCGCGCAAGCTGCCGGTCCAGTTCGAGAAGTTCGTTCTTGAGTGTTGCCAGCTCATCGGACATCGCCATGCTCCATCTTTCTTTTTCAGCGAAAATTATATCGTACAACGATATAATTTCAAGATAGCCAAGATCGTGGTCTCGACAGCGAGGCGATATGTCATATGCGCTCAGGCCCCGGAGCGATTTAGCGCCGGGGCCTGAGTGAGAGTGAAGTGCTCGGGAGGCTTCACTCTGATGGTTTTGGGACCTTGCCTAGATCAAGCCGGCAAAGGCTTGTGCAGCTTTGCGGCACGCAAGGCATAATAGATGGTGCCGGCAATCGCGACGCCGAAGAACCAGCCGTAGACGCCCCACCAGGACGGCATGATGTCGGTAAAGGCCGGCAAGATTGACGAGAAAACGATACCGATACCGGCAGCGATGAGCGCGTTGATATGCCAGCCGTTTTCGAAGCGGAACTCGCCATCCTCGCGATAGAGCGCCTCGACGTTCACCCGGCCTTTGCGGATCAGGTAATAGTCGACCATCATGACGCCGAAGATCGGACCCATCGTATTGCCGATCATGTTGACGAAATGCGCTGCGCCACCTTCCCAGGGGGCGAAGGGGTAAAGCACGAGCGCAATCAACGCTGCGATATAGCCGCCCTTTTTGAAGTCGATGTGTTTGGGAAAGACATTGGCGAAGTCGAAGGCCGGCGACACGAAGTTGGCGACGACGTTGATTCCGAGGGTTGCCACCGCAAATGTGAGCGCGGCGAGCAATGCCAGGAAGATGCTGTCGAACTTGGCCGAGATCTGGTCCGGATGCAGCAGCACTTCGCCATAGACATTATAGGCGGCGATGGTGGTGACGCCCGCGACAAGCGAGAACAGGATGAGGTTGACCGGAAGGCCCCAGAGGTTGCCGACGGTCAGCGACCGTTCGCTCGGGCAATAGCGCGAGAAATCGCAGAAATTGAGGTAGAGCGCCGAGAAGTAGGTGACCCAGATTGCGGCAACGGCGGCAAGCGCAGAGAAGGATCCCGGCACGCCCGGTACGCCTGCGTCCTTGGTTTTGTCCAGCAGCACATCCATGGGGATCGTGTGGCTGAGCGAGAAGCCGCCCGCCTTGACGACGAGATAAACGGCAAGCAGCAACATCATGACCCAGACGGCGGGGCCGGCCCAGTCCTGGAACTTGCGCACGGTCTCCATGCCGTTCTGGATGATCAGCAATTGCAGCCCCCAGACGACGACGTAGCAGATCAGCTCCAGCGTCGAATGACCGAGCATGTGGCTCGACTGGTGGAACTGCAGCAGGCTTTCGTTGCGGATCAGCAGTGCGACAATGGCACCCGATGCGGCGGCGGTCTGTGCGCCGTACCAGAAGCAAGCGACGATGGCCCGCACGATGGCCGGGAAATTCGCGCCCCAGATGCCGAAGGAAGCGCGGGCGAGAACCGGAAACGGCACGCCGGTGCGCACGCCGGCCAGCCCGACCATATGCATCATGACGAAGATGATGAGCGAGCCGATGCCGATGGCCACGAGGAAGTTTACGAAGCTTCCGCAGAAGAGAAACAGGCTGGCTGCGAGGTAATAGCCCCACAGGCTGTGTACGTCTGATGTCCAGACGTTGAAGATAGAGAAGGCTCCCCAGTTGCGCTCCTTCGCGGGCGCGAGATCCTCGTTATACAATTGCGGTGATGCACCGGGTGGTATCGTCATCCTTTTCCCTCCTGACGTTTGAACCCTGTGCGGTGCTATGTGATCCCGCACTTTCCGGGTGTCAATCAACCGAAAAGCGCCTGTCGGGAAGACTGCCGGCGCGGTATAAGGAAAGGCGCCCCCAGAATTGTTAACAAAAACAGCTTGTTGCGATAAACAATTTCCGCCTCAATCGTACATCCTTCATTCGAAGCGAATAAGACTTTCAATTTTAGGAGCAAAATCTTTCGCGTATAACAGCGGGAATGATCCACAGCATCAATCGATTACCGACAGCGGCACCACGGTACGCTGCCGTGATAGAGACGGTTGAGGGACACCGTCGCTCCCGGTTCGATCAGAGTATGACTGCTGGCATCACGCGGAAGGGCTTCGGCAATCCATACCACGGTGGACAGTGCCGCCTTTCCTCCCGCCTGCAACGGTTCCGCTCGATCAGTGCATGCTGCTTGTGCAGAATTTCTGAGCACTCCGAATGCTGGCCATCAAATTGGATGGAAACAGCATGGCTGGAATGGTACTCGCGCAAGCCGTG
Source organism: uncultured Shinella sp. (assembly GCA_965650295.1). Lineage (GTDB taxonomy): Bacteria > Pseudomonadota > Alphaproteobacteria > Rhizobiales > Rhizobiaceae > Shinella. The sequence continues at coordinate 13,236 of CBFGOD010000015.1, forward strand.
ACGACAGGGAGCCTTTACAGCCTCCTGGTGCAATCCCGGAGGCTATAGTGTATGGCTCCCAACGCCCACGTTTCACACTTCAGATTTATCGACACCGATGTCGATCAAGTGCGAGAGAAGCTGCCAAGCACGCTCGAGTACGTCGAGGTGTAGCCGTTGTCGAAATCCAAAGCGTTTCCATGGAAAGTCGCCAGTTCGTGATCGGTAACTTCGACATCTTGAAGACAAATTGCGCCTGGAGGGCGCTCATCGCGCCCTACCGCACTTGCCGGCCAGGTCCTTCGAAGACTCGTATCCTTTTCCGTTACGCACCGCCACGCGCTGCGGGCTTTTGAAATAACTGCACGTAAAATCTATTTACCATTCCCATAGTTGCGTATAGACGAGGTTTTCATTAATTATATCACCAATATCTTCGCTCAATTCCGCGATACCAGCCTCCATAGACATCGTTTTTAAATCGAAGAACACACCAATTTTATTTGAGACGTCTTCGAAGAAGTCCACCTCGTATCCGATTATTTTTCAATTTTGCAGATCGGTAAACAAAAATAGCGCATAATTCGGAACGATTATGAAAATGAGCGTCCCACGCCTGTATTTCACTGAGACGACCTGCATGCGCAACGCTGGCAAACGCCTGGGCATTGTTCGAAGCGTCGCCCTGTCGCTTGCATACCGGCGTGCCGTCTGGCAGCTTTCCGTCGAAGACCGGCGGGGCGGACCACCGCGCTATTGGAGCCTGGAAAAGCGAGGGATCGCGGCGGATGGATGGCTTGGACGCGGCGAAGCAGGGTGCAGATATCTTCGGCGACGCTCTGACGGATATTGCGCGCCGCTGTTCGGCTGAAGACCTCCCCAAGCTGAACAAGCTGATCGAGATCTATCGGCCCTTTACGCGCGAGATTTCCGACAATCTCTACGGCCGATTGCCGCCGGGCGACCGCCCGGATTTTCTTGCTTTCCTCGCCAGACGCTGGGCGGAACTGGACCTACTGCCGTCCGAACGGCTTCTGGCCTATGACGAGATCGTTGCCCAAGCGCGGGCGCAGCCGACCGCGCCGGTCATCGTCGGCGATGATGTCTATGTGCAGCGGAATTTCACGCCCCAAGGTGCCAATGTCGATCTCGTCTGCTACGAAGAGGCCTTGTGCGTTCACACGATCCGGCTCGATCAATATCGGCACCGTGATTTCTCCGTGGCGCCGAACGACGTTGTGATCGACGGCGGTGCCTATATCGGCGATACGGCCGTATACTTCCATCACCTCACCTCGCGCACTTGCCGGATCCACAGCTTCGAGCTGCTGGCCACCAGTGCCGCGCTCTATAGGGAGAACAGGCGGCTCAACGCGATTGCGCCCGAGGACATGGTGCTGACCCGGCGCGCGCTTTCCGACAGATCCGGGAAGACCCTGCGGATTGCAAAGACACGGGTTCCGGCGGCGGCCCGAACTAACCCCGACGGCGATGGGGAAGCGATCGAGACCATTTCGATCGACGATTATGTCGAACAGAGCGGGCTTGAACGCGTCGATTTCATAAAACTCGACCTGGAGGGCGGCGACGTGCCGGCGCTTGTCGGCGCGCTCGGCACGATCCGCCGTTTCCGGCCGAAGCTTGCACTCTGTCTCTATCATCGCTGGGACGATATCCTGACAATCCCCGCAACGCTCCTCGCCTCCGGCGTCGACTACTGCTTCGTCTTCAAATGGGTGCATCTGCGCGAAGGCTGGGAGGCCGTCCTGATGTGCCTGCCCGTGGCCGGACCTGTTTCCTAGAACATGCCCACGATGGAAAGCCGCAAAACTTGCCTCGGAATGGCTTTACGAGCAGGAAAAGGCCGCCGCTATTACCGAGCTTCTAGGGCTTTTACCCGGTTTGAGATTGTCGGCAGAGGACGCTGATGAAAGGTCATTGTTGGTATTTTTGCCCCGAGCAGCAAATAAACATAAACGAAACGGCCAACAATCCGACCGTATGTCACCGCCCGCAGGCAAACCTCTTTGGACAAATAAAGCGCTTGTTGTCTGCCACGGGTATCCGGAATTCTAGGAATATCTAGGAAGTCGGCGGATTATCTGAGAAAGCGCCGGAACTTCAGTGGCTTGGCGAGGCGAAGGGCGGATTTTGCCCCTGCAGATTTTGACACCGGATTGGTTGGGTTTGGCGGTCGGCGGCGGAAGAGCGGCGGAAATCGCGGTGCGGCTCAAGCAGGCTTTTAGAAAAGGCCAAAACGGCTTTAAGGCAGCTTCAAATCATTGATTTTTATAGACGTGGCCTTCTTCAAGGATTTGAGGCCGGTGGCCCTTCGCGGGCGGAATTTGGGGCGAAAAATCAAATCTAAGAATGAAGTTCCTTCAGTCCTACGGGAGAAGGCTGGAGATCCGGGTGCGGGAGCCGGGAACGGTAGTTTCTAAGAATGAAGCTCGGTGCGGGTTCGGGGGAAAAATGCGGACACACAATGCAAGCTGCAGGGCGATTGACAATGCCGACGCGGCTTGTGCCCGAAAACGGTTTTAAGGGCAATTATCCGTTTGCGCGCAATGGGCTCGCCTTTATAACCGTAGCGGGCTTGAACACCCTGACTTCACATAGGCGCGCCGCCATAGCGGCAGCCGAACACATGCGCAGCCTGGCGGCTGGCGCATTCGCCGTGGCCTTTCGGCCGGGGGCGATGTGCCATGTCCAAGCTCCGGCTAAAAGCGCATCGGCGTGTCTGTGAAGCGCGTGTTCAACCCCCGGCTCCGGCGCTGATCGCCGGTAACGCAGCGGCGCGCATTTACCATCATTGCACTTCTGGCAGGGATTGTTTGTACGACCGACGCTCAACCAGTAGCTTCGCGGCTGTATTGGTACAGGTTTTTGGGGTTGTGTTTTGATTTAGTGCATGAGGGGCGGCTATCCCGGCGCCGAAGAAGTAGGAACTTCTCTGCCGGGCTCAAACAACATCTTCGATAGTAGCACCTGGTGAGCGTTTCCGGGCGCCGTCGATCCTGCCTCTTTTTTACGCTGGCCGTCGCTTACGTCGACCATCATGAGCCCACGACTTTGCTCGACCCCGGCCCGGCATTCGAGATCCGCTCCTTAAAACGGTCGCGCAGGACAGGAATCAGTGCGGTGACAACCGCCTTATCCCTAATGTCCGCCACCATCGCCAGCAGTTCGTTATAGAGTTCGCCCGCGTCGGCGGTCACCGCACGAGGCGGCGGCGTCCGTTTGCACTCAATGTAGACGGCTTGGACCGTATCGTGCAGTTGCTGCAGCAGGACAATATCGACGCCGTCTCGTGGCGCGGGCGCCTTCGACGGATCGCCGACCATGTCACCCTGCCCTGTGATGACCCAGTTCCCATTTATCCCGTGACGTTCTGAAAGCCAGAAGAGTAGCGATATGGGTATTTCCCGCACGCCCTGCTCATATTTTGCGATGGTCGGCTCTGCCAGATCGACGGCATTTGCGAACGCAATTCGGTTGTAGCCCGCATGTTTTCGAGCAGCCGCCAGGCGCTTACCCGCAGCTTTCCAAAGTTCCTTATCGGTCTCCATTAATGCACCCATTTTGGGTGTTGCTTACGCACCCATTTTGGGTTACTCCTTTCTGTGTTCGCAGATTTCAACACCCCAAAAAAGGAGGCCGGCCAGGGCCTCCCTTCTGGATCGAGGATTTTATGCACAGTGACACCGTCACGGGCAAGCTCGGCTGGTCCGAGCGCCGCCGTCTAAAGGAAGTTGCCCGCATCAAGGGCAAGCTCATCGAGAGCCAGTTGACCCTCGCAAGCATTGACGAGGGCTATAATCTACCGGCCGGAACCGCCGGCAATGCGGTCCACGAGCCACACTTGGCCGGCGAGCGCGCAATCGCGGCGGCGCTGGACACCCGGCCCCATTTGCTTTGGCCGTCCCGCTACTTCGCGGACGGCCGTCGTAAGACCCCGCAGCCAGCCGAGAATTACCGTTCCGGCCGCCGCCAAGCGCTGACGGCGGAAATCGGAGCGGCGGCATGATGGACCGCTCGGGATTTCTGGATATCAGTGGCGCCTTGATCCATGCTCGCAACCGGAACGCCCTTCTCCAGAGCGGCCGCCTGATAGTCCGCCAGGACAAGCATGCCGAACGTTCCGGCGTCACCGCGACTGGAGGGCAACAATTCGATCTTCTGAGAACGGATGCGGCCCCTTCGATCCAGCTGCTTTCCAGCGTTCCTCGTCTTTCCGGAGCACATAAAGCGACGGCTCAAGCCCGAAACGTCGGTTCCATTCGCCGACAGTTAGTTCGGCTGTTCTTTCGTGGGCGTTCGTGATGCGCCCCTCTTCCTCTTCCGCCTCGTCGGCAAGTTTTGCCTCCACCTGCGTCCTCAGCAGCGCAGCGGCGACCTCATGCTCTTCCATCGCTCCCTTCGCCAATAACGCGCCGACAATGTTGCGGAGCAGCAGGGCTGTAACCCGAGCCTCCGCAGTCACCAGCTCGGTCGCCACTTCCAAATCCAAGGCATCCATTTTCGAATCCTTCCAGCCGTTTGCCGTCTCACCCTCCCGCATTTCCGGAGCTTCGCCAATGTCGAAACGACAGCGCGAAATCGACATGCCCAATCCGCTTTTCATCCCCGCCCGCTCGCCGTTATGCGGGGCGGCTCAGTCCGTGTTGATTTTCAGTACCGCGTTCCTCGGTCTCGCCGCCTCGCTGATCTGCCTGCTCAACCAGGTCTCAGGAGGCCAATGATGCTTGCGCTTGCCAACCACCCAGTGCCGTCGTTCTTCGAGGACATTCCTTTCAACGCCAAAGCGATAGTCGCCGGCGCATGGGATGCGATCAGCGAAAGCCAGAGCGATTCGATCGACGGCTTTTACATCGCCCTTTGCGGCAAACTCCAAGCCGAAGGCATCAAGCCGCCGGCGCGCTACCAGTTCGTCGAATGGTACCGCAAGATCCGGGCAGGAACTGCGCCGCATCCCTTCACCGGCAGGACGAGCGCTCTTCATGCGGCGCTGTTCCAGCCGGCAGGCGACCCTGTCGATCGCGCCCTGAAGGCCTACGCGATCGTATCGAAGGCCGTGCAGCTGCAGCAGGCGATGATTGAGGGCGGATACAGCCCCGACAGCGTCGAGATGGAAGACCAGATCGTCGCCGAAGCGATCAAGGACTGGCTCGCCTACGAAGCCAGCGCCGAGACCGAGGAAAGCGGCAGCGACACCAAGCCCGTGGAACTGGCCTTCGGGATGTTGCGGCCGGCCGAAGCCCGAACCGGCGAAAAGCTTCTCGACATTCTCTCCACCCACATGCAGCGCGAACTGGCGCTTGCGATCGTCAACGCCAAAGCAAGGGCGGTGTAATATGAAAGACGTTATTCCCTTCTTTTCGGATCTTCGCATCGCCGCCATTCCCGCCGTGCAGCGCCTCTATGACGCCGCCCAAAATGACGGTTACAGCCTTGCAAAGGTGTATTCGGATCTCGTCTCCAGCCTCAACAAAGCCGGCGTGACGCCACCGGCGCGGAAGTACGTCAACCAGTGGCTTGCGGCCGTGAAAATCGGCATGGCCGGTCGTCCCGAATTGCCGGCGGAAATGCAGGTCCCGACCTCGCCCCTCGCCCCGACGCCTGGCTATTTCGAGAACCTGCCAGAAGCGGCCATCCCGGCGCTGACGCTGGCGTGGGATGCGATCAATAGGGACGGCCCCGATCTCGACGATATCGATGAAAAGGCCTTCGACGTGTTCTTCGACGCAATGCTCGAGATCGGCCATATGGAACCGTCCTGGCGGGGCTTTGCCGCCTACGCGAAGGCGGTCCGAAATGGAGAAATCGAGCGTCCGGCACGACAGGTCGCCGAAGTTGCCGAAGCGGCAGTCGCTGAAGTGGCAGTTGCTGAAGCAGCGCCGGCCGCGCCCGAGGCAAAGTCGACAACACGCCGGGCGCGGATCAAGACGGATATCTTCGTCGTCGACCAAGCGGCAGAGACAGCCGCCCGCGTCGATATCGTCACCGAGCAAGACGAGACCACCGGCAAGATCACCAGCGCCACGGTCGAGTACCCGGCCGCTGTTGGAGAGGCCCACGACCCTTACGGGTTCGTTCGCCTGACCCCGCAGAACTTCGCGGCCGCGATCTCGCCTGAAGATGGGACGCCCACCGATGCCGTGGTTTCACAGCTCCAGGCGATCCGCGATCGCATGGTCGATGAAACCATGCTGCGCCTGCAGGCGGAAATGCGCCGCAAGGCGGACGCCATCGTCGCCGGCCAGCTGCGCGCCCTTGCTGACGAGATGGAAAGCAAGGTCGCATGCTGAATCAGTATGACCAGAAGCAGGTCTATGACGCCACGGTGCATGCCTGCCTGTGCGCGGTGCGGGAAGGTTTCCCGCACCTTGCAATCCGCGACATCGTGGACCCGCCGCATGACTGGTTCGATGCAGCGCTTGCCCGGCAGATCGCCATGCACCTGGTCATCCGCGAATTCGGCTGGCCGAAGCGCCGCGTCGTCGAGATGGAGGATCGCTCCCGCGAGGCCATCAACCGGGCGCTACGCACCATCGATGCCCGGATCTCGCATGACCGGTTTGCCCTGCACTACCAGACGATGGCCGAGCGTGCGCGGGTACTCCTGTTCCTGCGCATGACCGATGACGAGCAGCCCTATGAAGAGGTCGCCTGATGGCATCCTTTAAGTCCCTCCCCGTTTCCTCCATCTTCGTCGGCGAGCGCGCCCGCCCGGTCGATGAAGAAGTTGCCGTCGCGATCGCCGCCTCGATGGCCGATCGAGGCCTGATCAACCCGATCACGGTGCGCGCCACGCCAGCCGCGAACGGCGGCTCGACGCCCTGGACGCTGATCGCGGGCGGACACCGGCTTTTTGCCGCCAAACTGAACAATTGGGACGAGATCGACGCCATTGTGGTGTCGGCCGACGCCGCCGAGGCACAGCTGATCGAGATCTCGGAGAACCTCTACCGCAACGAGCTGACAGCGCTCGATCGCGGTATCTTCGTCGCAAAGTTCCGCGAGCTTTATGAGGATAAGTTCGGGAAGATCGATCGCACTCGTAACCTCAAGGTGGGTGACAAATCCCCGAAGTCCAACGATTGGACTTCGGTATTTGCCCCCGGCCGAGAGCTTTCCGAGCGTGTTCAGGATCGATTCGGTTTTGGGCGAAGCACATATTTTAATGTGACCAAGATCGGCCAAGGCCTTCACCCGGCGCTCCGCCAGGCGCTGCGCGGTACCGACG
>CBFGOD010000016.1:0-20421 GCA_965650295.1 uncultured Shinella sp.
TCGTCGATGAAGATGATGCAGGGGGCGTTCTTCTTGGCCTGCTCGAACATGTCGCGCACGCGGCTTGCACCGACGCCGACAAACATTTCGACGAAGTCCGAACCGGAGATGGTGAAGAACGGCACGTTCGCTTCGCCCGCGACGGAGCGTGCAAGCAGTGTCTTACCGGTGCCGGGCGGGCCGACGAGCAGCACGCCGCGCGGAATACGGCCGCCGAGGCGCTGGAACTTCTGAGGATCGCGCAGGAACTCGACAATCTCTTCCAGGTCCTGCTTGGCTTCATCGACGCCAGCGACGTCGGCGAAGGTGACGCGGCCGTGCGCTTCGGTCAGAAGCTTGGCCTTGGACTTGCCGAAGCCCATGGCGCCGCGCGAGCCACCCTGCATCTGGCGCATGAAGAACAGCCAGACGCCGAGGATCAGCAGCATGGGCAGCAGCGTGCCGATATAGCTCAGGAAGCCGGAGGAACCGTCCGTTTCCGGACGCGCGCTGACGACGACGTTCTTGGCCTCGAGGCGCTGGACGAGCGAATTGTCGCCGGTGGGCGCATAGGTCTGGAAGGTCGCGCCGGTCTCGACATAGCTGCCGACGATCTTTTCGCCAGTAATCACCACTTCCTTCACCCGGCTCGAGTCGACCTCCTTGAGGAACTGCGAATAGGGGATTTCCCGCGAGCCGGTCTGCGCCGGGCTCGTCTGGAACATGCTGAACAAAGCGATCAGCAGGAGGGCGATGATCGCCCACAGGGCGAAGTTTCGGAAATTGGGATTCATCGAGCGTTCCAGGTACTTTCCCGGCCGGGGTCTCCCGGCCGCTTCTTTGCGCCTAACATAGGGTCGCCATGCGGCCTTGCCAAGGCAAAGCGCACGGGTCGCGGGCATTTCTCACGCTATCGTCAACGAGAACGGTGTCTTCGCCCCTTCATCGACATCAACATCATCCTAACACAAAATGCAGGCCGGCGCCTCATTCGTTCGGTGGAGAGATAAAGGCCGGATTCCCGAGAATATCCGCAAGCGTATTCGCAAGCGGCAGATCGAAGCGGGGCAGGAACAGCGCGTACGGCGCAACCACGGCCTCAAGCGAGGCCGCGGCGCCGGATACAGGCGTTCCATCCTCGAATTTCAGGCACGGCATGGCCTTTCGGGCGCGCAAAGCCGGCCCATGAAGTCGCTCCCCGCCGCTGTCTTCGCCGTTACCACGTGCGCCGATGACGATTGCCTGACGCGCATCATTGGTCACGCGATAGCGCCCGTCCCAGATTACCGCCTCACCCGCCGGCAACACCATCGGTTCGATCCCACGGCACTCGCGATAGAGAAACAGGGCCTCGCGACGCCGGTCGAAAACCACGCGGCCGGCGGTAAGCCGCGACAGTCTGCCGCTGGCAAGAAAGGCGCGCAGACGCGCGGCCGATGCGGCTTCCAACCCATGAACGCGTCCACCCGTCGTGGCCGCGAGCATCATAAGGCCCCGCCAGGCGGCGGGATCGCCGAGAGCCGTATCGACCGCATCCGTTTCAAGCGTGAAGGCCTCACGGTCCCTGGACACGCTCCGCGCCAAAAATTCCGCAGCCTTCCCGGATAAAGCCAACCTGTCGCCCGCTTCGCGGCCGCGCTCAGGCACTTCTTCCCGCTGGCGGATGCGCACACGCTCGAAACGAGGGTTGAGGTTGCTGGGATCCTCAATCCACGTCTCGCCATGCGCGGTAAGAAACGCCCTGACCTCGGCCCGCTCTACGGCAAGAAACGGCCGCAGCAGCCAAACACGACCATGAAGCAGCACGGCATCCGCCATGCCCGACAGTCCCACGCCTTCGGGGGACCGCTCGGCGCGCATGGCAACGGTCTCGTTCTGATCGTCGCGCGTATGAGCCGACAGGATCGCATCGGCTCCGGCCGCAGCCGCCGCTTGCACCAGCAGTTCATAGCGCTTGGCGCGCGCCGCCGATTGAAGGCCGGTCGCGGGTTTGGTCCCGTCCCACCGGCGTGTGATGTGCGCAATACCATACCGTGCGCAGAGCGCCGCCACCACCGAAGCCTCTTCGGCGGAACCTGGGCGGAGTGCATGGTCGATCGTGCATGCTGAAAGAGCAATGCCGGGATAGCGCCCGGTCGCACAGAGCGTGGCGAGCGCCACGAACAAGCCGGTCGAATCGCTGCCGCCGGAAATGGCGATCAGAAGATGCGCAGGGCGCTTGAAATTCTCTAGGAAATGGCCGGCTGCCTCGGCGACGGACTGTTCCGCGCGGGCCACGGCCTGGCTTTCGTCCGAAATCAGCAGGACAGACGGCTCTGTTCGGACGTGACCTTGCCCTTCACGGCCTTCGAGGCGTTCGGATAGCGCTTGCCGACTTCGCGCAGCGTTGCGCAGGCGGTCTCGCGGTTATCGAGGGCAGCCAGCGACATGCCGAGCTTCAGCAGCATTTCCGGTGCCTTCTTCGACTTGCTGAAGGTCTGGTGCGCATTCAGGAAGGTCTTGGCCGCGTCATTGTAGTTGCCCTGGGAATACTGGGCTTCGCCCAGCCAGAAATTGGCGTCCGCCGCCTTCTCGCCCTTCGGGAAGATGTCGAGATAGTCGCGGAATTCGCGCTCGGCCATCTGGTAGTCGCCGGTCAGCACGTGGCCATAGGCGACATTGTAGAGATCGTCGGGATTGTCGAGCGATGCGGTGGACGATTCGGATGCCGCAGGCAGGTTGTTGCCGCCATCGACGCCCGGAAGATCGTTGTCGTTACCGATTGCCGCACTCTGGTTGTTGAGATCGGGATTGTTCGCCGCACCGATCGGATTGCCGTTTTCGTCGAAGCGGATAGAGCCCAGCTCCTGCGGTTGCGCGCCGGTGCCGCCATTGGAAGCGCTCTGGCTGTCGGTTCCGGCGGTATCATCCGCCGGCACCTGGTTCGTTGCGGTCTGCTGGTCGGCCGTGCCGCCATCCACCGGTTTGTCGAGTGCGCCGCTCTTGCCTTTGGCGCCGCCCTTGCCGCTTTCCAGATCCTGGAAACGGTATTCGTTGTCTTCCTGCGTCTTGCGGAGCTGTTCCTGCATCTGCAGGAGCTGGTAGCTCATTTCCTCGATCCGGCCGTTGAGGGTGCGGATCTGCTCTTCGAGCTCACCGACACGCGGGTCCATGGCCTGCGCCAGAACCACATTGCCCTTCGCCGCGCGCTCGTTCTGCGCCGGCAGGAAGCCATTCGTCAGCGTCGAGAGCGGCGATGCGCTGATCGGCCCGACCATGCCTGCGACCGCTGCGAGACTGAAAACGCCTGCCGCGACAAGTTTCTTCATCTATGTTCGTCCTGTTGGTGCCGTTACACGCCGAAGCGCTGGCGCAAGAGTTTTCCAAATGCACTTAAAAAGCAACGGAGTTCGGCCAAAGTGTGTTGAAAAAAGAAAGGCGGCCGATGGGCCGCCTTTCCACGTGATCCTCTTTTCGAGGAATTACATGCCTGCGCCACCGAGAACGGTGACGGCGCGGCGGTTCTGCGACCAGCAGGAAATGTCGTCGCAGACGGCGACCGGCTTTTCCTTGCCGTAGGAGATCGTCTTCATGCGGTTTGCCGGAACGCCGCGCGAGGCGAGATACTGACGGGTCGCAGCAGCGCGGCGTGCGCCGAGCGCGAGGTTGTATTCACGCGTGCCGCGTTCGTCGGCATGGCCTTCGACCGTAATGGCGTAGTTCGGGTACTGCTGCAGCCACTGGGCCTGACGGTCGAGCGTCGCGGCGGCGTCTGCACGGACCGACGAGGAGTCGGTGTCGAAGAAGATGCGGTCGCCGACATTGACGGTGAAGTCCTGCTGCGAGCCCGGGGTCGCGGCACCGGCACCGCCGTTCAGGCCGAGGTCGCCGGCGCTGTTGGGCAGGTTCTTCTTGGAGGCGCAGCCTGCGAGGGCCAGCGTCATGACGAGCGCGATCATCACCGGGTTGCGGGCGATGGTCTGCATGCGGCCAGCGGCCGGGGAATGAATGCGGCTCATGAGCCGGTCTCCTTGCATCAGTTTTTGCGTCAAGTTCGTTGAAGCACGGTTTTCAATCAGGGTTGCCAGACTGTAACCGCAGTCGGTTAATCCGCACTCAACGATTATGGTTAATGATTGCTTGTAAGACCGTCCCCGGCCCCTCGCATTCTCATTTCCTCGTCCACCCCGCCGGGATTTCATGTCGCGCCTGCGCGATGGACGTCATGCGAAAACGGGTCTGCCGCGTCTCGCCGTGAAGCCTGATTTACAGGACTTTGCGGCAAGAACGCGGCAGACCCGCCGTATATGTGACATGCCTATTCCAGTAGCGGCGACCAGGCCGGGTCGGAAGCGAAGCCCTTCGTCTGGACGGGCTGCTCGTTGTAGCCGGAAAGGTCGATCGAATAGATCTGCGGACCGCCGGCGCCCGCACCCTGACGGAAGAACATCAGCACGCGGCCGTTCGGCGCCCAGGTCGGGCCTTCATTGTGGAAGCCCGAGGTCAGGATGCGTTCGCCCGAACCGTCCGTCTTCATCACGCCGATCGAGAATTTGCCGCCCGACTGCTTGGTGAAGGCGATGAGGTCGCCGCGCGGAGACCAGACCGGCGTGGAATAGGAGCCGTCGCCGAAGGAGATGCGGCGCTGGCCGGAGCCGTCGGCGCCCATCACGTAGAGCTGCGGCTTGCCGCCACGGTCGCTTTCGAAGACGATCTGCGAACCGTCGGGCGAATAGGACGGCGAGGTGTCGATGGCCGCCGTCGAGGTGAGACGGGTGGTGGTGCGCGAGCGCAGGTCCATCGTGTAGATGTTAGAATTGCCTTCCTGCTGAAGGCTCATGATGACCTTCTGACCGTCAGGCGAGAAGCGCGGCGAGAAGGTCATGCCCGGGAAGTTGCCGACCACTTCGCGCTGTCCGGTCTCCAGCTGGAGCAGGTAGACGCGCGGCTGGTTGCCCTCGAAGGACATGTAGGTGATTTCCTGGCGGTTCGGCGAAAAGCGCGGCGTCAGAACCAGTTCATTGGAATTGGTGAGCGCGCGGGCGTTGAAGCCGTCCTGGTCCATGATGGCGAGCTGACGCTTGCGGGCCGTCTTGGGGCCGCTTTCGGCGACATAGACGATACGCGTGTCGAAGTACCCCTTTTCACCGGTCAGACGCTCATAGATGGCGTCGGCGATGATATGGGCCACGCGGCGCCAGTTTTCCGGCTGGGTGTAGAACTGCTGGCCCGTCAGCTGCTGGCCGGCGAAGGTGTCCCAGAGGCGGAATTCGGCGCGCAGGCGGCCGTCGCCTTCCTGCGTCACGCGGCCTGTCACCAGGGCCTGCGCATTGATGACCTTCCAATCGTCGAAGCGCGGTGCCTGATCGGGGTTGGAGATCTTCTCGATAAAGGCCTGCTTGTTGACGGGCGCGAAAAGGCCGGAACGCTTCAGGTCCGCTGCAATCACATCGGTGATACGCTGGCCGAGATCGCCGCTGGCGATGAAATCCGTCACCGCGATCGGCAGCGGCTCGACGTTACCCTTGTTGATGTTGATTTCCACGACCGCCCAGGCCTGCGGCAGGAAAGCCGCCAGGCCGGTCAGAACGACCAGCATACGGAGGAGAGTGCGTCTGAACATCTATCTAGGCCTTCCTAGTTCTTACATCATCTGGCTGGGGTCGAAGTTCACGACGACTTCGCTCCAGGCGTCATATTTTTCGGGTGGCAGACCCTTGAAGGGTCGGGATTTCATGATGGCGCGGCGCGCGCCGCCGGCAAGCGCCCGGCGGGCGGCTTCCGAGCCACCCTCCGCGGTCACTTCCGGCTCGCCGATGATGTCGCCGTTCTGGTCGAGCTGCATCGTCACCTTGATGCGCACGTCGGCGGCATCGGCCATGCCGGGAATGATCGACCAATTGTTCTGGATCTGGCCGCGCAGCGCGTCCATCTCGCTCATCGTCAGCTTGGTGCCGGTCGTCGTCTTCTCGCCGCCGAGAGCCGCCTGCTCCTTCGAGTGCTTGGCGCCGCCACCCGCGGATTTTTCCTTGTTGAGAAGCGCCTTGATCTCATCCGAGTTGAATTCGGTTTCGTTCAGCGAGGCCGCCTTCTCCTGCTTCTTCTTCTCATCTTTTTTTCGGTCCGGCGTCTTGGCGGTTTCGGCCTTCGCCGTTTCCACCTTCTTCTCGGCCGGCTTTTCCGCCGTCTCGGTCTTTTTCGTCTCGAGCTTCGGCTTCATCTCGGGAAGCGGGATCTTGTCCGGCAGCGCCTCGGCTTCCGGGTCTGCCGTCGGCTTTTCCTCGGACGGCGTCGCTTCAGCCTTCGGATCCGGCTTCACGTCCTGCTTGGCCTCGGCAACGGCGGCAACTTCCGTCGTGGGTTCGCTCGCAGGCTCTTCCTGCTTTACGTCTTCGACCGGCTTGGTGTCTGGTGTCTGGACGGCCTTTTCAGCCTTTTCCGGCGCCGCTGCCGTCTCGATATCGCGCGGCTTCTCTTCCGGCGTCGGCATGTTCTTCAGGTCGACTTCGTTGTCGCCGGCATTTTCCGCATTCTCGACCGGCGTTTCCTTCTTGGTCGGAATGGGTGCCGCCTTTTCCTTCATTTCGGCTTTTTTGTCGCCCTGCTGGATCTGCGTCAGTTCCTCGATCGACACGATATCGACCGGCAGCGCCTCGACATCGGCGACGTCGAAGCTTTCAGGACTGCCGAGCGAAACCAGCGCCCAGGTCAGAACCAGGGCGTGGAGCACGGAGGATGTGGCAAGGCTGCCCTTCATGGCGTGCGATTACCTGTCCGGTTTCTGCTCGGTGACGAGACCGATATTGGTGAAGCCACCGGCCTGGATGCGCGACATGACATCGGCGATCACGCCGTAAGGTGCCGTGCCGTCACCGCGCACGAAGACGCGTTCCGTATAGCCGGTCGTCGCGACAGCTTGCAGCTTGGCAGCGACTTCCTCGATCGGGATGGGGGTCTCCTGCAGGAACACCTGGCCGTCGGCCTTCACCGAAATGGTGATCGGCTGCGTATCGGCATTGAGCGCTTTCGCCTGCGTCTTCGGCAGGTCGAGCGGTACGCCCACCGTCATAAGGGGTGCTGCCACCATGAAGATGATGAGCAGCACCAGCATGACGTCGACGAACGGCGTCACGTTGATCTCGCTCATCGGGGCTCTTTTGCCGCCCCCGCGGCGGCGGCGACCGCCGCCTGAATTCTTTGCTCCGACTGACATGCCCATGGCGTCGTCTCCGTCTACCTAGAGGCCCGTCACTGCGCCGCGGCGCGCGGCTGCAGCTTCTCGTCGATCTGGCGCGAGAGGATGGCGGAGAATTCGTCCGCGAAGCCTTCCATACGCGCCGTCAGCTTGCCGGCATCGGCGGAGAACTTGTTGTAGGCAATAACCGCCGGAATTGCGGCAAGCAGGCCGATGGCCGTGGCGAGAAGCGCTTCGGCGATACCGGGCGCAACGACCGCGAGGCTCGTCTGCTTGGAACCGGCAATGGCCTGGAAGGAGGTCATGATACCGACGACGGTGCCGAAGAGGCCGACGAAGGGGGCCGCAGAACCGATGGTGGCAAGCGAACCGAGCCGGGCTTCCAGCGTTTCGGATTCGCGCGACAGCGTCACATCCATCGCCCGGTCGATACGCATCTGAAGGCCGATCGGCGAACGGGCGCCGCGCTCGAAGCTCTTCTTCCATTCGCGCATCGCCGCCACGAAGATGGCGCTCATGCCCGATGTCTGACGATCGGAGAGCGTGCGGTAAAGCTCTTCCAGCGACTGGCCCGACCAGAAGACCTGCTCGAAGCTGTCGAGCTGGCGGCGTGCCTTGCCGTAGCTCAGCGTCTTGTCGACGACGATGCCCCAGGTCCAGACGGACGCGGCGATCAGGCCGAGCATGACGAGCTTCACGACGAACCCGGCCTGCATGAAGAGACCCCAAAGGGTGACGCTCGCAGCCGCTTCCAAACCCACTTGTTCCATAGACCTATGTCCCCGAATCCAAACACCCGGCACGGGCCCTTGCGGCTCGAACCGGGTAACATTCACGCCGCGCGGTCTCCTGGGAGGTCGAGCCCGCATCGGCATTCACAGAACGAACGTTGCTCGTGGGGTTTTGCCCCATCCGCTTCGCATATCCGTCAAGAATGTCCGGTTGATGCCGCCGGCTGCCATGCCGGTAAACGCTTACAACCTGCCTTCTTCACGGCAATTTTGGTTAAAGGATGACGTGCAGTGCACAAAATCCTCACGAACCGAGTAAGACATCATTATGGTTAAGGGAGTGTTACCGCTAATGCGCGCCGGACATTTCTTGCACCTTGGCAAGAAACTTGGCCGCCAATCCTTCCGGCAGGCGGCGCGGCCGCCCGGCAGAATTGATGACGGCGATGATGACGCGGGCGGCGATCAGCAATTGCTCGCCCCGGCGGATTTCCTGGTTGAGGATCATCTTCGCGCCGCCCGCCTTTTCGGTGGCGGTCTGAATGGTCAGGATATCGTCCATGCGGGCAGGCGCCTTGAAGTCGATCTCCATGCGGTGCACGACGAAGACCAGCCCCTCGCGGTCCTCCTCCAGAACGAGGCTGCCCTGCTCCACGCCGAGCAGGCGCAGATAGTCGGTGCGGCCGCGCTCGAGGAAATGCAGGTAGCGGGCGTGATAGACCACGCCGGAAAAATCTGTGTCCTCGTAATAGACCCGCTGCACGAGCCGGTGGCCGGCTTCCGTCAATTCGCCGGAAAGGAGATGGGGCAGATCGGTCAAGGGAGAGCTTCCTTCGGCAGGCCTTCACGGACGACGAGATGTTCGCTCACGACCGGGAGGGTTTCGATGCGGTCCGCGATGAATTGCGGCTTCAGGCGATGCTGGACGAGCGTCGCGGGCTTTGCCCGCAACCAGCGGAATTCCACATCGACACCGTCTTCCACCCGATGAACGATATCCGTTTCATGGAACGGGAACGGCGCCTCCAGCGAAAGCAGATAGTAGAAGCCGAGCTCGTGCGCGGCATACCCTTCATAGCTGAAGAAATTCTCGACCGTCCACACAAGCCGCTCGATGCGCACCGGCCGGTCCAGTTCCTCGCGCATTTCCCGCAGAATCGTTTCTTCCGAACTCTCGCCGATCTCCGCCCGTCCACCGGGCAACGCCCAGTAATCGTCCTTCACACCACGCTGAGCGAGAAGGTATCCGTCACGGAAGATCAAGCCCGCCACGCGAAAACTGAAGAGCTGCGGTTTGCGGTCGATCCGGATCATGTGCCGGGCCGGCTCACTCATCCTCGAGACCCAGCCGGAACTGCGTCGCTTCCAGATCCTTCGGCGGCGTCAGCCCCATATGCTTCCAGGCATTCACCGTCAGCACGCGGCCGCGCGGCGTGCGCTGGATGAAACCCTGCTGGATCATGTAGGGCTCGATGATGTCCTCGATCGCATCGCGCGGCTCGGACAAGCCCGCCGCGATCGTCTCGATGCCAACCGGGCCGCCGCCGAAATTGTGTGCGATCATCGAGAGATAACGCCGGTCGAGCTGGTCGAGGCCCATATTGTCGACGAGCAGCCGCGTCAGCGCCTCGTCAGCGATCTTCTGGGTGACCGCATCCGCCCGCGCCACTTCGGCGAAATCCCGCACCCGGCGCAGCAGGCGGCCGGCGATGCGCGGCGTGCCACGGGCGCGCCGTGCAATCTCACGCGCGCCTTCATCCGTCATGCCGAGGCCCATCAGCCGCGCGCCGCGGCGTACGATCGATTCCAGTTCCTCGACGGTGTAGAAATTGAGCCGCACCGGAATGCCGAAACGGTCGCGCAGCGGTGTGGTAAGCAGGCCGAGACGGGTGGTGGCGGCGACGAGCGTGAACTTCGAAAGGTCGATCTTCACCGAGCGCGCAGCCGGACCTTCACCAATGATCAGGTCGAGCTGGAAATCCTCCATGGCCGGATAGAGGATTTCCTCGACCGCGGGGTTGAGACGGTGGATTTCGTCGATGAAGAGCACGTCGCGCTCTTCGAGATTGGTGAGCAGCGCCGCCAGATCGCCGGCCTTGGCTATAACAGGGCCGGAGGTCGAGCGAAAATTGACGCCGAGCTCCTTGGCCATGATCTGGGCGAGCGTCGTCTTGCCGAGGCCGGGCGGGCCGACGAAGAGCACGTGATCGAGCGCCTCTCCGCGGTTCTTCGCCGCTTCGATGAAGATTTTCAGGTTGGCGCGCGCCTCCGCCTGGCCGGTGAAATCGTCCAGCGTCTGCGGCCGTAGCGCCGTATCGATGTCCTCGCCACGCTTTTCCGGCGCAAGCAGTCTGTTCTCGTCGCTCATCGCGCCCTAATCCCATCCCCGGCCCAGGAAGGCAACCGCCTCACCGCGACAATTCCTTGAGGCCGAGGCGGATGAGCTTGGCGCTGTCGGCCCCCTCCCCGCCGTTCTTCAGCGCCCCGGCAATGGCATTGGCCGCCTGGTCGCGCGAGTAGCCGAGATTGGTCAGCGCCGAGACCGCATCGGAAACCGGCGCGGAGGCCACGCCTTCGCCAAGCTCCTGCTTGAGCCCGATCGACGCTGTCGCCTCACCCGCAAAGGCCGGCGCCTTGTTGCGCAGCTCCGTCATGATGCGCACGGCAACCTTCGGCCCGACACCCGGCGCCCGCGACACCGCCGTCTTGTCCTGCAGCGCGATGGCATTGGCGAGTTCCCCCGGCGTCAGCGTCGAGAGCACCGCCAGCGCCACCTTGGAGCCGACGCCCTGCACGCTCTGCAACAGCCGGAACCATTCCCGCTCCAGCGCCGTCAGGAAGCCGAACAGCCGGAACTGGTCCTCGCGCACATAGGTCTCGATGAACAGCACCGCCGCCTCGCCGGCCGAACCGAGCTTGCCGAGCGTGCGCGCCGAGCAATGCGCGACATAGCCGACCCCATGCACGTCCAGCACCACATGGTCGTCGCCGATCTCGTCGATGGTGCCTTTGAGTTTGCCGATCATGATGCGTGTCCGTCAGGGATGGGTTTCGGGAGAAATGATGTCGAGGGCGGGGAAATAGCTGCGATAGCGCGCGGCGTCGCGGGTGAGGAGGCGATGACCGCGCGTCTGCGCATGCGCGCCGATCAGGAAATCCGGCAGGGTGCGCTCGCGCTGCCCCCCGGCCCGGCGATAGCGCTGATGCGCGATCCCCGCCTGATAGGCGGCGGAGAACGGCAGGGCTTCGCGCACCGGATTGAGGCGCGCCAAGGTCTGCGCCAACGCGTCCTCACTCGGCATCATGCCCGCCAACTCCGCCCAGACGACTGGCGACAGAACGAACTGCGTATCCGGCTTAAGCGTCAGGATCGTATCGGAAGACCAGATCTTGAACGGCGTTTCCGGCCCGAAGACATCGATGATGATGTTGGTGTCAATCAGAACCGAGGTCATCACGCGGTCCCCGAAGCCACTCGACATATTCATCGCCCGTCATACCGCCGGTATCGAACGTCCCGGACCGGCTCTTCAGCCACGTCTCGAAATCGTCGGGCTCGGCAGCCTTGCCGCCCGAGACGACGATGAGCCGCGCCCCCTTTTCATCAGCAACAAAATCGACTTCGGAACCGGGACCGATACGCAGCCGGTCGCGGATATCCTTCGGGATCGTCACCTGGCCTTTTTCCGTCACACGCATGGTAATACCTCTGAGGTATTACTTATCGTCGCAACCGGAACAAGTCAAGAACAAATCAGCCGGCTAGCTTGGCGAGGCGGCCGGAGAGACCCTGGCGGTTGTGGGCGTGGCAGATCGCAATCGCAAGCGCATCGGCGGCGTCGTTGCCCACGAAGGTCGCTTTCGGCATCAGGACCTTCAGCATCATGTGGATCTGCTGCTTTTCGCCATGGCCGACGCCGATGACGGCTTTCTTCACCGCATTCGGCGCGTATTCGGCAACGCGCAGACCGGCGCGGGCGGGCACCAGCATGGCGATGCCGCGAGCCTGGCCGAGCTTCAGCGTGGCGGTCGCATCCTTGTTGACGAAGGTCTGTTCGACCGCCGCTTCCTGCGGCTGATAGCTGTGCACGATATCGGCAAGACCGTCATGCAGCTGGCAGAGCCGCGAGGCGAGATCCATGTCGCCATCGGAGGTCACAGTGCCCGAGGCAACGAAGCGCAGGGAGTTGCCGAGCGTCTCGATGATACCCCAGCCGGTGCGGCGAAGCCCCGGGTCGATGCCGATAATGCGAATCGTTTCCTGCATGCGAAAATCCTAGCCCTGTCCAGCGGACCCTGCCAGCGAAATGTGAACAAAACAAAAACATCGACGGCAGCGCGAGAAAACCCTTTACGGCTTTCTTGGATTTCGCAAAACTGAACCTACATGGGAGGACGATCAAATTCCCTTACAAGAGGCCGCTCCCATGGTGCCCTTCTCCATCCTCGACCTGTCGCCGGTCATCGAAGGCGGCACCGTCGCCCAGTCGCTGGCCAATTCCCGCCGCCTCGCGCAGGAGGCGGAAGCGCTCGGCTATAAGCGTTTCTGGCTTGCGGAGCACCACGGCATGCGCGGCATTGCCAGCGCCGCCACCTCGCTCGTCATCCAGCACGTCGCAGCCGGCACGGAAAAGATCCGCGTCGGCTCCGGTGGCATCATGCTGCCGAACCATTCGCCGCTCGTCATTGCCGAGCAGTTCGGCACGCTGGCCGCGCTCTTCCCCGATCGCATCGATCTCGGCCTCGGCCGCGCGCCCGGCACCGACATGCGCACCGCGCAGGCGCTGCGCCGCAATCTCGACAGCGGCGCTGAAAACTTCCCGCAGGATGTCATCGAGTTGATGCAGCTGATGGGGCCGCCGAACCCGCAGCAGAAGGTGGTCGCCATCCCCGGCACCAACAGCAACGTGCCGGTCTGGCTGCTCGGCTCCAGCCACTACTCGGCGCATCTGGCCGGCATGCTCGGTCTGCCCTTCGCCTTCGCCTCGCATTTCGCACCCGACATGCTGCTCTCGGCACTGGAAATCTACCGCGAGCGCTTCACGCCCTCGCAATATCTCGACAAGCCGCATGCCATGGTCGGCGTGATGGGGGCCGCGGCCGATACGGATGCGGAGGCGAACCACATCTTCACCTCCATGCAGCAATCCTTCGTGCGCCTGCGCCGCGGTACGCCGGATGCCTTCCCGCCACCGGTCAACGACATGAACGCCTTCTGGAACGAGCAGGAGCGCATCATGGTCGAGCACACGCTGCAATATGCCGTGGTCGGCGCGCCGCAAACGATCCGCGCCCGCATCGCCGATTTCCTGGATCTCACCAAGGCCGACGAGCTCATCGTTTCCATGCCGATCTACGACATGGAGGCCCGACTAAAATCCGTGCGGCTCTTTGCCGAAGCCCAGCAGAGTCTGTCACTCGCTGCATGAACGAAAAAGGCCGGGCGCCCATGGGACGCCCGGCCTTTTCAATTCAAATGATCCGGTCGATCAGGCCGAAAGCTTGGCCAGGACTTCGTCGGAGACCTCGAAGTTCGAATAGACGTTCTGCACGTCGTCGTCGTCTTCCAGCGTGTCGATGAGCTTCATCAGCGACTGCGCCTTTTCCTCGTCGACCGGCACGGTGTTCTGCGCCTTCCAGATCGCCTTGACGGTCTCGGCTTCGCCGAGCTTGTCTTCCAGCGCCTTGGAAACGTCGCCGATATCCTCGAAACCGCAGATGATCGTGTGGCCATCCTCGTCCGTCGTCACGTCTTCGGCGCCGGCATCGATGGCGGCTTCCATCACGGCATCGGCGGAGCCGACCGACAGCTTGTAGGTGATCTCGCCGACGCGGTCGAAGGAGAAGGACACCGAACCGGTTTCACCCAGCGCGCCGCCGGCCTTGGAGAAAGTCGAGCGAACGGAGGATGCGGTGCGGTTGCGGTTGTCGGTCAGCGCTTCGACGATGACGGCGACGCCGCCCGGACCGTAGCCCTCGTAGCGGACCTCTTCGTAGTTCTCGCCATCGACGCCGGACGCCTTCTTGACGGCGCGCTCGATATTGTCCTTCGGCATGGACTGCGCCTTGGCGTTCTGGATCGCCAGACGCAGACGGGCGTTCATGGCCGGGTCGGGCAGACCGGTCTTGGCTGCAACCGTGATTTCACGGGCGAGCTTGGAGAACATTTTCGACCGCACGGAATCCTGTTTTCCCTTGCGGTGCATGATATTCTTGAACTGTGAATGGCCAGCCATGGCACCCCTGTCTCGATTTTGGCGCCCCTTTTCGGGTCGCCGTTCACTTCATGGGGCCTGCGAGCGCGGGAACGCACCAGCCTGCTGCCCCGATTTTTGGAATGCCGCCTTATAATTTCATTGTCGCGCGGCGTCCAGCACCTTCAATCGGCCCGAATGCGGGCGCGGCTGAGCAGGAAGGAATGGCCGTCATCGCGCTCGCAGGTCAGTCCCGTGCGCTCGGAGGTGCAGGTGAAGGGACCTGCCGACCAAGTATCGCCGTAATCCACGGTCCGGTCGCCGCCGCAGCAACGCTGATCGCCGACATTGGACAGGATCACCGCCTTGCCGCTGCGCCCGAGCGTCGCGCGCACATATTTCGGCTCCATGCGATCGCAGGAGAGCTCCGGCCCGCCATCGGCCGGCTGGTACACATTGGTCCCACCTTCCGGGATGTAGATACAACCGATATTGCCCGAGGGCATGACGAAGGTCTGCGCGACGCCGAGCGTGCGCACGGGCGCCTTCTCGACGGGCTGTGTTTCGGCCTGGTTTGGCTTTCCCTTGTCGGTACCCGGGCCATCCGGCGTCGGCGCACTTGCAGCGAAGGCAGCAGCGGTGGAAAGCAGGACGGCGCAGGCGGCAAGGGAAAAACGCATCGAAAACTCCGGATCAGCAGCCCGGACAATAGAAACCGCCGGCCGCTTCGGCAAGGGACGCGGTAAACTGCACCCGCGATCACGATCGGTTGAGCGCTTTTGCGGGAACCTTGTTTGCGCGCTCAC
Organism: uncultured Shinella sp.; assembly: GCA_965650295.1. Classification (GTDB taxonomy): domain Bacteria; phylum Pseudomonadota; class Alphaproteobacteria; order Rhizobiales; family Rhizobiaceae; genus Shinella. The sequence continues at coordinate 14,885 of CBFGOD010000016.1, forward strand.
GTTCTCCCGCCATCAACTCCAACGCTTGAGAGGAATAGCCATGTCCAATCTCACCCGTGCCCGTGAAAATCCCAAAGAACAGCTTTTCGACGAGATCGACCGCATTCATGCCGGCATGCTCGGCGTCGAGGGCAGCCACATGCATATGCAGCCGATGGCGCCGCAGCTCGACCGGCAGGCCGCAACCATCTGGTTCTTCACCAAGACGGATGCCGATATCGTCGATGCTGTCGTGCCGGGTGCCCGCGCGCATTTCTGCGTCGTCGGCAAGGATCATGACTACCACGCCTGCATCGCCGGTCGGATCATGGTGCGCAAGGATCCGGCGAAGGTCGATGAATACTGGAGTTCGGTCGTCGAAGCCTGGTTCGACCACGGCAAGGACGATCCCCGGCTGACCATGCTGGCGCTGGAGATCGAGGACGTCGAAATCTGGGCCTCGACCGGCAGCAAGCTGAAATTCGGCTGGGAGATCGCCAAAGCGAACTTCAACCCCGAAGAGGAGCCGGATGTCGGTGTGAAAACGCATATCAATCTGAGCGGCGGCTCCGCCGATCATCTGCGTCACATGGTCTGATGGAAGACTAACGCCAAAATTCCGGCAGAGCCTCGGCGAGACGCGGACCGATCCGGAGAGGTGCCACCTTCTCGGCAAGTCCCGTGCGGTCGGAAATCTCGACCGCCAGACCGCAGATCGTCGCCGGACCGGAGGCCGCTTCAAAGCGGCCTTTCGGCATTTTCGAGATGAAGCGGTTCAGCGGCTCTTCCTTCTCCATGCCGAGCGAGGAATCGTAATCACCGCACATGCCGGCATCCGACATATAGGCCGTGCCGCCGTTCAGGATCTGGCAATCGGCGGTCGGCACATGGGTATGCGTGCCGACGACGACGCTGGCGCGGCCATCGACGAAATGGCCGAAACACTGCTTCTCGCTCGTCGCCTCGGCATGGAAATCGAAAATCACGGCATCGGCCTGCTCGCCGAGCGGGCAGGAGGCGAGGATCGCCTCGCCCGCCGTGAAGGGATCGTCCAGTTCCGGATGCATGAAGACGCGGCCCATGATGTTGGCGACCAGCACGCGCGCGCCGTTCTTCGCGATGAAGAGATTGGCGCCGCGGCCAGGCGTGCCGGCGGGGTAGTTGGCAGGCCGCAGGAACTGGTCATGCCGGCCGGCGAAGCCCACAGCTTCCTTCTGGTCCCAGACATGGTTACCGGTCGTCACGACGTCGGCGCCGGCATTGATGGTCTGCAGGAAGATATCCTCGGTGATGCCGAAACCGCCGGCCGCGTTCTCTCCGTTGACGACGACGAAATCCAGCTTGAAATCGCTGATCAGCCCCGGCAGGCGCTCCCAGACGGCCGTCCGTCCGGTCTTGCCCACCATGTCGCCCAGAAAAAGAAACCGCATCTGACTGCCTTACGAAACCGGTTGGAACAAACGGAAGCCGCTCTCGGTGAGGATCGCGTCCAGCGCGACATCATGCGGTTCCGCGGGTACTGATGCCACTTCCTGGCAGTCGAAGGCAATGCCGATGAGTTTCGGCGTGTGGCCTTTGGCAGTCAGGCGAGCGATGGCGCGATCATAATGCCCGGCGCCATAGCCGATGCGATGGCCCGCCCGGTCAAAGGCCGAAAGCGGCACGAGCAGGATATCCGGGTCGAGCACGGCGGCCTCTTCACCCGGCCCCGTCGTGCCGAAGCCCGTCTTGACGACCGGCGCGCCGACCACCAGTTCGCGAAAGATAATCGTCTCGCGGTCGAGCACGACCGGCAGGCAGAGCCGCGCACCGCGGGTGCGGAAATGCGCCATCAGCGGACGGATATCGGCCTCCGAGCGGATCGGCCAGAAACCCGAGATGACCGTGCCGGGATCGAATTCCAGCCGGTCGCCGGCATGCTCCACCATGGCAAGGCTGCCCTCGATGCGCGCCTGCGGCGCCATCGCGTCACGCAGCTCCAGCCGCTCGTTGCGGATCGCCGCCTTCTCTACCCTCGATGTCACTGTCGTCTCCGGCCTGTTTTGCGTGCCTTACCGCTAGCAGTGCGCGAAGGCAAATTCCCTTCCTTTTGCGACACGGCCGAACTGTCCCACAATAGCACAAGGAAGCGGAAAAACGCCCGCTCCCGTTAAGCATTGAAACAGCTTGCACTTTGCGACAACTGCGCGAGCCCCTAAGCGGGGCTCATGTCCTCGGAAAATGATCTTTCCCACCTGCCCGCACTGACCGAAATCGAAAGACGCTGCCTCTCGCTTGCCGCCCATGGCAGGACACCGGCCGAAATCGTGCTTGAAACCGACCTGACGATGCCACGTGTGGCCGAAGCCATGCGCAGCGCCATCGACAAGCTCGACGCCCGCAACGTCACGGGCGCCATCACCCGCGCCATTCGCCTCGATCTTCTCTGATATTGGTTAGGCGGCGGCGGAGGCCTCCGCCAGCCGCAGCATCGCCAATGCAGCCCCCTCGTCGGTGATCAGCGTGTTGCAGCCGATGCGCCGGATGGTGGCGCGGATGGCCGGCGCCCGGTGCGCGCCGCCCGAGACGAGCACGATGTGCCGCGCCTTCTTCACCGTGTCGAGATCGATCGACATCACGCGATGACGGATCGGGTGATCGATCGTGTGCCCCTCCGCATCGAGGAAATTGCACATCGTATCGCACACGCAGCCGGCCGCAATCAGCTCTTCCAGCTCGTGCCGGGCGATGAAATCACGCGAGAGCGAGCTGGCACGGGGGCCGATATCGCCGCAGCTGACGACGGCGATATCCATGTTCTCCGCCAGGTCGAACAGGGTTCCGAGGCCGCATTTCTCGATGAGGCTGCGCTTGGTCTCACGGGAATCGACGAGCAGCGGCGCGAGGAAGAGATAACACTCCGCTCCGAGCTGGCTCGCCAGCCGCCAGGTATATTCGATCGGGTTGATATGATGCGCCTCGACCACGCCGCCGAGCAGCGAGACGACCTTCACCCGTTCGCGGCGCGCCGGCCGAAAGCTGGCAAGCGAGGCGGTGAGCGTGCGTCCCCAGCCCACACCGACGGTGCAATCGTCCGGGATGGCTTCCGTCAGGAACTGGCCGAGCGCCAGGCCGACGCCCTTGGCCGTCGCCTCTGCACTCTCAGCGGCCGGCACCACCACGGCCTCGTCCAGCCCATAGGCCTTTTCCAGCTGCACGGCGAGTTCGACGCAATCGCCGACGCCCTCATTGATCCAGATCTGGACCTCGGAGCGCTTCAGCGCCTCGTCGAGCATGCGGATGACGGTGGTGCGGCTGACGCCGATCTTCTCCGCCACATCCTTCTGGGTGAGGCCCTGATTGTAATAGAGCCACGCGGCGCGAAGCCGCAAAGCCGCCGATTCCGAATAGGCCGTATGGGTATCGCGCCGGAGTCTGGCCACGTCGTCTCCATCTGTCTGCATGCGTTCTGGCGCGCAGCTTAGCATAGCGAATGGAAAATGCGACATATGTTCACAAGAATAAGCAAAAGTGCTTGACTTTTCTCCCGGGAAGCGATGATAGTCCGCCTCGGATCAACTGGCGGAATTCTGCCAGGAGATTGGATGTGCCAGCACACGCGGCGACTGAAACAGGAAGCACGGTCGCCGGGTGCGCTTTCACAGGGAACATGGAGGAGGGCCTGGCGTTTCCAAGGGAAAAGCGGCCCGCAACAACCATTCGGGATTTCGATATGACGTCCAAGCTTGAACAACTTCGCGCGATGACAACAGTCGTGGCTGACACCGGCGATATCGAAGCCGTGCGCCGCCTGAAGCCGGTCGATTGCACCACCAACCCCACGATCGTGCTCAAGGCACTCGGCACGCCGATGTTTGCCGATACGGTGGCGGAAGCCGTCCGCTGGGGCCAGTCGCAGGGCGGCAACCGCGAAGGTGTCGTCTCGGCCGTTGCCGACCGCCTCGCCATCTCCGTCGGTGCAGCGCTCTCCGAACTCGTGCCCGGCCGCGTCTCGACGGAAGTCGATGCCGACCTGTCCTTCGACACCGAGGCCTCGATCGCCAAGGGCCGCGAAATCATCAAGGCCTATGAAGCGCGCGGCATTTCCCGCGACCGCATCCTCATCAAGCTCGCCTCCACCTGGGAAGGCATCCGCGCCGCGGAAGTCCTCCAGAAGGACGGCATCGACTGCAACCTGACGCTGCTCTTCAACAAGGCCCAGGCGATTGCCTGCGCCGATGCCGGCGCTTTCCTCATCTCGCCCTTCGTCGGCCGCATCCTCGACTGGCACGTCAAGGCCTCGGGCAAGACCTTCACGGCGGAAGACGATCCGGGCGTGCTGTCGGTCCGTGCGATCTACGACTACTACAAGTCAAACGGCATCAACACGATCGTCATGGGCGCTTCCTTCCGCAACACCGGCGAGATCGAAGCGCTGGCCGGCTGCGACCGCCTGACGATCAGCCCCGCTTTGCTGGAAGAACTCGACGCCGCCACCGGCACGCTGGAGCGCAAGCTCTCGCCGGAAAAGGCCGCCAAGGTTTCGCCGATCAAGATCGACGAAAAGACCTTCCGCTGGATGCTCAACGAAGACGCCATGGCCACCGAAAAGCTCTCCGAAGGCATCCGCGCCTTCGCCAAGGACCTCGGCAGCCTGCGCGCCATGATCGACAAGGAACTGAAGGCCGCCGCCTAAGGCTTGCCGACAATCCGGGAAATACGAAGGTCGCCCTTGAGGCGGCCTTTTCTTTGAGTATCCCGCGCTTAGCCGCAGGTTCCACCGAGTCCCAGACGCGGTTCCGAAACCTTGTCGGAAGGCTCGAAACCAACATCCGATCCACGTCCCTTGGCACGCTCGACCCCGAAACGGCCAAGATATTCCAGACCTGAGTAGTAGCGTGACTCCGGTGGGCTTGCAGGAATCTCGCCCCTCAAAGCAGGATCAACATAGTCCAGCCGTTCCTTCCTTCGTGGATCGATTGCTTTGCGCTGCGTAAACGAGGCGGCGGCAAGCTGCTCGCCGAGGGGTGTGAAACCTACCGCGTCCCCAGAGCGGCAGAAAACCCTCATGGTCCCGGCCGCGACGTCATAACGATAGAGCCGGTTGCTAAGGCCGATATAGAGAAACTGGCCATCCTTGGACCGATAGACCGTCATGCCTGAATTGTACGGCCTTTTCCAGATCTCCTCCCAGTCGGTCGAGACGCTGGAAAACAAAGATCCTTCGGGAGCAATTGAAAGCCGCTCTTCCATCCCCCATCCCCAAGCGACCGAATAGGTAATATCGACTTTCTCCATCGGTGCAGCAATCGTGATCGAGCGCCGCGATATCACGCAGCCGCCCAAGCCTACAAGCATCAAGATGCAAAGCAGGCACAATGAAAAATGCTTCATTTTGTCTCCCGAACAAACCGAAACTACGCGATTGCCGCTACCCTCAGGAATAGCGAGGCCGGCGCTATTTCGATATGGAAGAGCAAAAAAGGAAAAAGTGCGATCCACGGCGACCGATGGAGATTTACGATCCTGGGTGCCTACAAACGTAGGTGGGCGCCATATGTCCAAGCCCACGGGCCTGG
>CBFGOD010000017.1:0-20199 GCA_965650295.1 uncultured Shinella sp.
TCGTCAACATCTCCTCGCCGACGGTCTATTTCGAGATGAAGGACAAGGTCGGCATCGCCGAGACCGCACCCCTGCCGCGCCCGATCAATGCTTATGCCCGGACCAAAGCGGAGGCCGAGCAACTGGTTCTTGACCGCCCCAAACTCGGCCCCATCAATCTGCGTCCTCGAGGGATTTATGGCGCGGGAGAGGGGACGCTGCTGCCGCGCCTCATTGCCGCCGCCCGTCGCGGGCCGCTGCCGCTGCTGCGCGCCGGTGCCGCGGCCATCGATCTTACCCATGTCGATGATGTGGTGGCGGCGATCGAGGCGGCGCTGAGCGCCGATCCTGCGGTTGAAGGCGAGACGTTCAACATTTCGGGCGGCGAAATGGTGTCCGTATGCGATCTTGTGGAGCGCGTCTGCTCGGCGCTCGACGTTCCGCTGCGCTGGAAGCGAGTACCGTTCTATCCGGCGCTCATGCTGACACGTCTCGCCGAAATGGCGAGCCTTGCCCGCCCCATTCCGAAAGAGCCTGTTGTCACGCCCTATACGCTCGGCCTCTTCGCGTTCCGGCAAAGTCTCGATATTTCCAAGGCACAGCGGATACTCGGCTGGCAACCCCGGATTTCGCTTGAGGACGGTCTGGCCATAGCGCTGGACGGGCGGCGTGCGCCATGAATCCGGTCTTCGCCAACAGTGCTTTCGTCACGGCGCCGGAGCGTCTGTTCCTGCGCGGCGGAGCCTGGCGGCGCATACCGTTGAAGGTGCGCTACGGCTTCTTCCAGCATCCGACGGCCGGCGCCATGCTGATCGACACGGGCTATGGGCCAGGGGTGATGGAGGGGCCGCGCAGTCTGGCGCTGCGCCTCTACAATGCGATCCTTGGTCCCGATCTGGTGGCCGATGGCCAGCCTGAAACCGTTCTGCGACGGCTTGGCTTGAAGCCCGATGAGGTCGGCACCATCATCGTCACGCATTTCCACGCCGATCATATTGCCGGTCTCAATCTCTTCCCGAAAGCGCGGATCGTCGCAAAGGCCGGGGTGCTCGGGACAATCCTGAGACAGCCCGCTTACAAGAACTTGCGCCACGGTGTTTTCTCCGAGCTTTTGCCGGCCGACCTTGCTTCGCGGGTGGAGGATGTCGATGGCGTCGACGTGCGAGAGGCGCCGCTCGGGCTCGGAATGGGCCGTGACCTCTTCGGCGATGGCAGTGTGCTCGCCATCGATCTCCCCGGCCATGCCGAAGGGCATTTCGGTCTCTGCTTTACCAAGCTCCCCGTGCCGCTTCTGTACGCAGTGGATGCGGAATGGTGTGCCGAAGCATTGGAGGAGGGCCGCCGCCCCGGGTTCCCGGCCAGCCTGATCGCCGACGATCCCAGTGCGCTTGCCGAGAGCACCCGGAGCGTTCTGGCGTTCCGTCAGGCGGGCGGTGAGGTGCTGCTGTGCCATGACCCGGCTGAAAGTCGCTACGATCTTGCCGCGGAGGCGCCATGACCGGCCGGCTCCGCATCGCCTTGGCCTTCGCGCAAACCCTGTGGACCGACCGCGCCGGCCGCTCGCGCGCCGCGTTCGAACGGGGACAGGCCGCCGCCCTTCGCCGCTGGCTGGAGCATGACCTGCCCCGCGTCGATTTCTATCGCAACGCGCCGCCTCGGCTGGAGGCGCTGCCGATCATCGACAAGGCCGTCTTCATGGCGGATTTTGCGGCTTTCAACCGGGGGCGCATCACGGCGGAAGCGGGCTGGCGCGCGTTCGAAACGACCGGCCGGTGCGGTGATATCAGCATCGGCGCCAGCACGGGCACCAGCGGCAACCGCGCACTCTACGCCATTACCGCCGCCGAGCAGGACCGCTGGCTCGGCACCATCCTCGCCAAGGCAGTGCCACGGTTCCTGATCGAGCCCGAGCGTGTCGCCGTCATCCTGCCCCAGAATTCCGCGCTCTATGACGGCGCCCGCCGATCGCGCCTGCTGCGGCTGGAATTCTTCGACCTGCGGCAAGGCCTCGAACACTGGCTGCCCGCATTGGAAAGCTTTGCGCCGACCACCCTCGTTGCGCCACCGCGCGTGCTGCGCCATCTTGCCGAAACCTCCGAGCGGCTGAAACCACGCCGGCTTTTCGCCGGTGCCGAAACGCTCGATGCGGTGGATCGTACCGTTATCGAAGCGCGTTTCGGCAAAAAGCTCGGGCAGATTTACATGGCGACCGAGGGGCTTTTCGCGGTTTCCTGCGCCGAGGGTCGGCTGCATCTGGCGGAGGACGCCAATGTCTTCGAATTCGAGCCTGTTGCGGACGGGCTGGTCGCGCCGCTGGTGACGGGTTTTCGCCGCCGCTTCCAGATCATGGCGCGTTACCGCATGAACGATCTCCTGCGCCTGTCGGATCGCCCCTGCGCCTGTGGTTCGCCGCTTCGGGCGGTGGACGAGATCGTCGGCCGGCTGGACGACGCCTTCGTCTTTGGGCGTGCCGATGGCGCTCGGCTGCTGATCACGCCCGATGTAATGCGCAACGCCGTGCTCGATGCCGCCCGCGCGATCACCGATTTTCGCATCGTCAGGGAGTCGTATGGCGGGATCACGCTCGTGCTGGAGCCGGGGCTTGCAGACGAGAGCACCAAGGCGGCGCTGCACGCGCTCGGCCGGGTGTTTTCACAGCGCGGGCTCGCCCCGGAGATCGTCGTGCGGCGCGAAGCGATGGCTTTCGAGGTGCATCGCAAGCTCCGGCGGGTGGAAAACCGCTATCGGCCGGAGGTCGGGGCATGACCGCGCTGCCGCAGCAGGACGAACGGGTGCGCAACGCGCCGGGCGCGGTCCGCCGCTTCGTCGCGCTTTTCAATGCCCATCCCGTGTCCGAACTCATCGGCAACCTCGTAACGACGGTCGATTCCATCGAAGTCGAAGGGCGGCATTTCCCGGTCACCCTCAACGACCGGCAGGACGCGCCGACCTGCTATATCTGCTGCCCGAGCAGTGCCTATGTCGATTATGCCATCGATGAGACCCGCAATTTCGCGGCGTCCCCAATGGTGCGCCGCGCGGCGCGCGGCCTAATCCGCGCCTGCCGTCCTCTGGTGGCGGCAAGCGGGCTCGACCAGCAGGTGCAGGTCAACAATTGGCTGCTGTCCACCAATCCGGTGCCGGCCATTTCGCCCTCGGCGGCTGCCTTGCTGGTGGCGCAGCTGCGCGAAAAATATCCTGATAGGGCGATCGTCATCCGTTCGCTCAACGAGACGGCGGACGGCCCATCCATGGCCAGTCTCAGGGCGGCGGGGTTTCGCTTTCTCGCGGCGCGGCGGGTCTATCTGTTCTCCGGCGAGGGGCCGCGCAAGACGCAGAACCAGGGATATGACCGCGCGCTTCTCTCCCGCACGCCGTATCGCTTTGCACCCGGCGAAAGTTTCGCGGACGCGGATTACGCGCGCGCCGCCGAACTCTACAAGCTGCTCTATCTCGACAAATACACGCCGCTTAACCCGCACTACTCCGCGCTCTATATCCGCGAGATGCACCGGAAGGGTTTGTTCGACCTCATCGGCTTCCGGGATGGCGACGGGCGTCTCGCTGCGGTGTCGGGCTTCTTTGCCAATGGCCGTACGCTGACGCAGCCCATCGTCGGATATGACACGCGCCTTCCGCTGAAGGACGGGCTTTATCGGCTGGTGATGGCGACGGGGCAAGCGATTGCGGCCGAACGCGGTCTGTTCTTCAACATGAGTGCCGGCGCCGGCCGATTTAAAAGCCTGCGCGGCGCAGAACCCGTTATCGAGTACAACGCTGTTTATGTCGCCCATCTTCCGCTGAGGCAACGTCTCGCGGTGCGGTTCATGGAGGGGCTGTTGCGGCGCATCGGCATTCCGCTTCTGGAGGCATTCGATCTATGAGCTCTTCCCCCGATGAATGGCAGGCGGTGGCGATTGCGGCCATGATCGGAAAGGTGCCGCGGCGCATCCTGCTATCCGGCCTGCCGGTCGTGCTGTTTCGCAGCGGCGCGGAGATCGCCGCGCTGCACGACCGATGCCCACACCGGCATGTGGAACTGTCGAAGGGCAAGGTGGAAAACGGCGAGATCGAATGTCCCTATCACGGCTGGCGCTTCAACGCCGTTGGTGCCTGCACGGCCATTCCGGGGCTGATGGGTGCGGTGCCGGGTTATCGCGTCCCAAGGTTGCGGACGGTGGTGAAGGACGGCGTCGTCTTCGCCGCACGCGGCGAGCCGGAAGGCGAACCCTATCTGCATTGCGCGGAGGGGCAGAAGATCATCCTGAAGCTCGTGGAGAGCAGCACGCGCTCGACGCTGGTCGATACGGCGGAAAACATCCTCGACACCACGCACACGCATTTCACCCACAAGGGCCTGCTGCGCGGCCTGAGCAGCGAGCGCCAGCGCGTTCGCGTCGATGTGTCGGGCGGACCCGGCTGGGTCGAGGCGTGTTATACGGGCGAGGAGCGCCAGCATGGCCTGATCAGCCGGCTGCTGGAGGGCGACCGGGTCAAGACGATCGGGCGTTTTCGCGCGCCCGGCATTGCCGAACTGGAATATTGGGGTGCGAAGGGGCTTGTGCTTGCCACGACCTTCCATCTGCGGCAGGCGGCGGAAAATCAGGTGGATGGCATCGGCTGCCTGATCGGCCCGCGTGGCGGGCTGCTCGATCACCTCAAATCCCTCGCCTTCCGGCCGATGTTCCGCATCGCGCTGGAGCAGGATCGCCGGGTGCTGACCTCGGCGAGCCTCAACGCGGCCCATTGGCCGGAGGCCGCACCCATCGTCGGTCCGCTGGATTTCCTGCGCCGCAGCATCGAGGCCATCATGGCCGGTGCCCCGCCGCCCGTCGCGGAAAAGCCGGAGACGTTTTACATCGAACTTTGATCCGGCCCGTCCCATTCGATATCGCGGGTCGAGGCGCGCTGCAGGGAGATCCGGTGGCGCAGCGCCAGCGCGGCGATCTCGCCGAGCGTCCGCCATTGCGCCCGTTTTGGGGCCGGGTCGCCGGGCCAGTCGAGAAGCTCGTCGGCGGCTTTGAGATTGCGCAGGAAGCTGCCGAACGCACCCGCCCGCAGCGCGGCCGGCAGGCCGTAAAGCCAGAGCGCGAGGCGGACCGTCTGCGGGCGCGCGACATCGGGTTCGACGGTTCCTTCTCCAGTGTCGATCGTTGCCGCGAAGGTTTGCGGGCTTCGGAAGAAATGCAGGCCGCTCGTGGCGCGCGGATTGCACTCCAGTGGCAGCACGGTCCCGTCAGGCCGGCGGATCAGGTCGAAGGACAGCTGACCGGTCCAGCCGGTGCCGGCGGCGAAGCGGGTGACGAAGGCCTTGGCGGCGCCGTTTTCCACCGGCACGAAATAGATGCCCGCGCCCTTGCCGGCACGATAGACCGAGCGATAGAGCGAGAAGGCCAACAAATGGCCAGCATTCGCGATGGCGTAGACACTGAGTTCTTCGCCCTCGAGGAATTCCTGGGCGACCCAGGGCGCCTGCGACGTCGGGGCGAGCGTGTCGAGGTCTTCCGGCCGGGGGCGAAGCAGGACGCGGCTGGCAAAACGCGACCAGGCCGGCTTGAAGACCAGTTTTGACGCCGATCCGCGGACTGTGGCAAGATCGGCCCGATCCTCGATGAGCGTCGTTTGCGGTGCGGCAAGGCCGAGGCTTTTACAGAGTTCGATGAAATCGAATTTGTTGTGTGCGCGGGCGAGCAGATCGCTATCCGGGGCGAAAAGCTTTGCCGTCAGATGCCGCTCGCGCCAGACGGCGGCGAGGTAAAACACCTCCTCGCAGGAGGGCAGGACCAGCGAGATACCTTCCCGTTTCACCAGAACCTCGACGGCGTCGCCATAGGCTTGCGGCTCGAAACGCGGCGGTGGCAGGCGGACGTAGCGGGCGCTGGCGTGGCTGGCGGCGGAGAGGGGAGAGGCCGGCGTATCGGCCAGCACCACGCGCCAGCCCGCACCATGAAACAGCCGCGCCAGATGCAGCGCGACGGGGGCTCGTGCGCCGGTGATCAGGACGGATCTGGTCGGGGGGGAGGCTGGCATCGGGTCCGGTTTTCCTAGGTCTTAGTTCTATAGACGATTTTGCTGCACCAGATCATTCCACCGCTGCCCGCAAGGCCCGCGTGATCTCGTCGGCGAACATGGAGGCAGCGAGCGCCCGGCCGCGCTTTTCGCGCTGGACAAGGGAGAGCACGTTCTTGCCGAAGGTGCGGTCGCGGATCTGCACATAGGTGAGCAGGCCGTTGCGTTGCTCCTCGGCGATGTCGAACTTGCCGAGAAAGGCGATGCCGTCGCCGCTGGCGGCAAGGCATTTCATCGCCTCGATGGAATTGGTCAGGAAGGCCGGTTCCACGGCAAGCCCGGCCTCCGAAAAGGCATCTGCGACGATGCCGTGGATCAGCATCGACTTGTCGGCGAAGATCAGCGGATAGGGTTCACAGAAGGAGAGCGGCAGGGTCTCCATGCCGGCGAGCGGATGTTCGGGCGAGACGACGGCGCCGAGCCGCGTATCCATCTTCCAGAGCGTTTCGAGCTGCGGCATGGTGGGCAGGTTAAAGGCGAGACCGAGATCCGCCTCGCCGTCGATGACCGCCTGCACGATATCGCGCACGAACATCACGCGAATGGAGATTTTCAGCCGCGGGTGGCGGGCGCAGAAGCTTGCGGCCGCCTTCGGCACGATGCCGCCGGCCAGGCCGTTCATGGTGGCGATGATCACCTCGCCGCTTTGCAGGGTCTTGATGTCGCGGATTTCCGCTTCGACCTGGCTGTATTCCTTGATCGTGCGGCGCACATGTGCCAGCAGAATTTCGCCCGCCGGCGTCAGCCGCAGGCCGCGCGGCAGGCGCTCGAACAGCGGCTCGCCGATGGCTTCCTCCAATTGCAGCACATGCTTGTTGATGGCCGACGGCGCGACGTTCAGCCGCTCGCCGGCCGCGCGGATCGAACCCAGTCGCGCCACCTCGTCGATATAACGCAGCACGCGGGAGTGCAGCATGGTCGCCTCCTTCAAGTGTTCTCGAAAAGCGTACGCTTTGCGCGTAAAATACTGCTTTTCGGAAACGGTTCAATGGCGTCTTATAGTTTTCGAGAGACGCGGAGGCAGGAGCCGCGCCTACCGGGGGAAACCCCGAACGATTGCCGGCCCGGCGACGGGCCGAAGAGACCGGAGGACCATCATGAACCAGCACGTAACCATCGCGGAGGCCGCCCACTACGACACGGTGCGGGCGATCTTCGCCATCCTGAACGGTGAGCGGGAGGCTGACCTGCTCCTGAAGAACCTGAACATCCTCGATGTTCACGGCGAGACCGTCTACCACGGCTCGATCCTCGTCTATGACAAGCGCATCATCGCGCTCAATCCGGACGAGAGCATCCTGAAGGTGAAGGAAGTCTTCGACGGCGAGGGGCTCTATGCCATTCCCGGCCTGATCGACGCCCACATCCATTTCGAATCCCAACTCGCCCATCCGACGGCGCTTGCCGAGGCCATGGTGCCCTGTGGCACGACGACGATCTATTCCGAATGCCTCGATCTCCTGAGTGCGGCCGGCGAAGAGGGCGTCGAGGCGGCGCAGAAACTGTTCAAGGACTATGACAAGCTGCCCTATCGCCTTTATGCCTTCGCGCCGGGCAAGAAAACGGCGGCCAATGTTACCGAGGCGGTTCTGAAGATGGAGCCGGTGATCGGTCTCGGCGAATTCGAGCACTTCACCTATTCCTCGGGCAATGACGACGATTTCCGCAAGGCGGCCTGGGTGCGCGCGCAGGGCGGCTTCATGAACGGTCACTGGGGCGTCACCGCGCTCTCCGACATGATCCTCAACTACCTGCCGGCCATCGGCTGCTCGAACAACCATGACGTCTGGAACGAGAAGGACCTGGAAAAGAGCGTCCGCTACGGTTTCCCGACGCATATCAAGTTCGGCGTCGGCAGCGCGGAGGTGATCAAGGTGCTGCTGCGCGCCATCGTCGACCGCAAATGGCCGACCGACAATTTCATGCTCTGCACGGACAACATCTCCATCGAGCGCCTGCGGACCATGGGCCACATGGACTGGATCATCTCGCTTTGCGCCGAGATGGGCATCAATCCGATCCACGCGATCAAGATGGCGACGCTCAACACGGCGCGCTCTTTCCACATGGAAGACAAACTCGGCTCGCTGACACCCGGTCGCTTCGCCGATATCGTGCTCACCGACAGCCTGTCGAAGATCAACCCGCGCTATGTTTTCAAGGACGGCGCGCTGGTTGCCAAGGACCGCAAGCTTTTGACGAATGCCGAGATCGATTATTCCGGCATGTGCAAGAAGGGCGTTCCTGGTCTTGCCGACCTGACGGCGGACCAGCTCGATATCGTGCCGCTCGAAATCTCCGAGGATGGCAGCAAGGCGAAGGTCTATCTGTTCGACGTCTATGGCCGCGGCCACGCTAAGTTTTACCAGGAGGTCTGGGTGCCGCTGCGCGATGGCAAGGTGGTGCCGGAGGTCGATGGCGTCAAATATTCCCGCCTCTCGGTCATCCAGCGTTATGCCGATGGCAAGCGCCATATCGTCAACGGCCTGTTCAAGGGCGTGTCGATCGATCGCGGCGCGGTCGCGACCTTCTGGCCGGCGCCGAAACCCTACTTCGTCGTGGTGGGCGAGAAGAGCGCGGAAATGTGCCACTGCGTCAAGCAGGTCGACACCTATGCCGGCGCCTGCATCGTCACTGAAAACAAGGTGGAGAAGGCGGTGATGCCGCTCGATATCTACGGCGTCATGGCGAACATGACCGTGTCCGAGCTGACGGCGGCAGCCGGGTCCATCGATGCGGCGCTCGAGGCGATGGGCAACCGCAACGAGGGCGAGCCCGTGGTCAACAAGCTGCTCAGCCTGTTCATCTCGCTGCACCGCTTCCGGCTGATGCACTGACGCAAAGAACCGTACCGGCGGTCGCAGGAGGCGCCCGCCGGTACCCAAAAGTTACGGATTGACCCGGAGGAGGAGTTCCGGGACATCCGCGAAAACGTTTTTAAGCGCGGCAGGCCGGGAGTGACGGGAGGCTCCGCGCAACGCCCTTGGGAGGAAACCATGGCACATCATGCGGCGGAAGCCGAAATCGTCGATACCGGTAGCCTCACGCGCCGCTGGATCATGTATGTCTTGGGGATCTACATCTTGACCTTCGGGGTCAGTCTGGCGATCCGCGCAGGCGTCGGCATCTCGCCGCAGAGCAGCCTGACGCGCACCATGACGCTGGTCTTTCCGCCGTTGAGCCAGGGCACCTACAATTTCATGCTCGAGCTGATCATGCTCGCGCTGACCTATTTCGTGCTGCCGAAGGATTTCAAGCTCAAGAATTTCGCCTCCCTCATCCCGGCCTTCGTGCTGGCGGTGTTCCTCGATCTCAACCTCAAGCTCACCGAATTCATCGTGCTGGAGGAGTATTCCTACCGGGTGGCACTGCTGGTCTTCGCCGATGCGGCCCTTGCCTTCGGTCTCTTCCTGATGATCCGCGCCAATCTCGTGCTGATGCCGATCGACATGTTCGTCAACACGATCTTCAAGCGGACCGGCTGGAAGTGGGGTAACATCAAGACCGGCTTCGACTGCACGCTGCTCGTGACGTCGGCACTCATCGGTCTTGCCTTCCTCGGCGAAATCCAGTTCATCCGCGAGGGTACGATCATCAATGCGATCCTCATCGGCCAGTACATCAGGCTCTATTTCTTCCTCTACAAGAAGATGAGCGCCGGGAAGAGCGCGCCTGAGACCGGTACGCTCGAACCGGCATCGAAGTAACGCCGAAGCCTTCAGAATTCCAAGACAGGGCGCCCGAACGGGTGCCCTGTCGCCTTTTGCGGGATAAAGGGCCAATTCGCTGGCCACGCGGCCGATTCCCGCTTATGCCGGATGGTTGAAAGCGCTTGCGGGCGCGCGTGCATCCGGTGAAACTGTTCCCATCATGAAAGCCATTTCCGGCACCAATCTCGAACAGGCGAAAGCGCACAACCGGCGGGTCGTGATCGAGGCGATCCGCACCAACGGTCCGCTGTCGCGCGCCGCGATCGCCCGGCTGACCGCACTGACGGCGCAGACCGTGTCGAACATCGTCGAGGAGCTGGAACGGTCTGAGCTCCTGAAGGCCGACAGCCCGCAGAAGCTGGCGCGCGGCCAGCCCTTCACGCCCTATTCGATCAATCCCGATGGTGCCTATTCGATCGGCCTGGAGCTGGAGCGCGACCATGCGGCGGGCGTGCTGACCGACCTTTCGGGCACGATCCGCGCCCGTATTGTCAGGCCCATCGATCCGCCGACGCCGGAGCAGGCCATCCCGATCCTCGCGGCGATCAGCAGGGAATTGCAGGAGGCCTTCGCCTTCGACCGCAACCGTCTGCTGGGTGCCGGCATCGCCATGCCTGGTCGTTATGCGGCGGAGGGCGTGACCTCGCTGACGCCGATCGCCCTGCCGGGCTGGCAGCATTTCGAGGTGGGGCCGGCGCTGGAAAGGCTCGTCGGCGTGCCGGTTCTGGTGGAAAACGATGCGACGGCGGCGGCGATCGGCGAACGGCTCTATGGCGTCGCCCGGGGCTTGAGCAGCTTCGTCTATCTCTTCCTCGGCGGCGGCATCGGGGCGGGCATGTTCCTCGATGGGCATCTCTATCGCGGCAGCCGGGCCAATGCCGGCGAGATCGGCCATATCGTCGTCGAGCCGAATGGTCTGCCCTGCATCTGTGGCAAGCGCGGATGCCTCGACCGCTATGTCTCGCTCGGCGCGGCCTATGAGCACCTGAAGATATCGGATCCCGGCGCCTACACGGCGGATGAACTGGATGGGATGGTGGAGGGGGCGGGATCCGCACTCGATGGCTGGCTCGATGCCGCGGCCGAGCCGATGCGCCGGACCATCGATTTCCTGGAACTCGCCTTCGATCCCCAGACCATCGTGCTGGGCGGGCCGATGCCTGCGGGGCTGCTGGCGCGGCTTGCCGCGCGCATGGAACCGCTCTATCCGCCTGTTGATCCGATGGAGGAGCGGCGCATACCGCGCATCATGATCGCGGCGACCGGCAAGGACACGTCCATTCTGGGCGCTGCCGCTTTGCCGGTCTTTTCCGAGACGAACCCGCAATTTGCGGTGTTGCAGAAGCCCATCGCGTAAGTTTTAGCTTACGCGAGCGGGAAGCCGTAGAGCACCGGCATCAGGCCGGCGGCAGCCTTGAAGCGCTCCCAGGATTTGCGCTCCGGCAGCGTCCAGCCGGTTTCGGCGATGGCCGAGAGGCGGGGGAAGACGAGACGGTCGAAGACGGCGCGGTCCTTCATCGGTTCGGACCAGATGCAGGCCTGCACGCCGCGGAGGTTCGCCTTCTGCACTTCGCTCCAGCCCGCGACCGGGTCGAACTGGTAGGTCATTTCTGGTGCCGACCAGCCGGCCCAGCTGGCGCCGGGCTCGTCCCAGTCGGGGCTGTTGGCCATATCGAGATAGTAGGCCTGACCGGGGCAGACGACCATCGAATAGCCCTCGCCGGCGAGGGCCGCCGAGACGTCCATGTCCCGCCAGCCGCAGAGATAGGTCACGGCCTTGTCTATGACATTGCCATGGGCGGCCTCTTCCCAGCCGCCGGTGACGCAGCCCTGCGAAGCGAGAAAGGTCTGGATCCGCTTGAGGAAGATCGCCTGCAGGACGGCGGCACCCGAACCGTCGATCGCATCGGCGCCATGCGTGTTGGTGATGACGTTCAGCCTTCGCGCATGGGCATCGGCCATGGCCGCTCCGCTGATGTCACGCAGTTTCGCCAGCGCCTCCGGCGAGCCCGACCAGGCGCCGATCGGCACCTCGTCGGCGCCGACATGGATCGTCTTGAAGGGGAAGAGCTCGATCAATTCCTTGAAGATCGTCTCCAGCACGTCATAGGTCTTCTCGCGCGCCGGGTTGAGGCAATTATCCGGGAAGCCCTGGACGGAATAGTAGCTGCCCTGTTCCTCCGGGTCGCGCAGCTCCGGAATGGCCATCTGCATGGCAAAGCAATGGCCGGGCACGTCGATTTCCGGCACGATTTCGATGCCGATGCTCCCGGCATAGGCGACGATGCCGCGGATCGTCGCCTTCGTATAGAAGCCGCCGGTCTTCTCCGGCCCGGTGCCGAGCAGCGGCGGGACCGGGAGGCCATGGCCGCGCCACGCGCCGGTTTCGGTCAGCGCCGGATAGGCGTCGATTTCGACGCGCCAGGATTCGTCGTCGGAAAGGTGCCAGTGGAAGCGGTTGAGCTTGCTCCAGGCGAGGATGGCGAGGAGCTTGCGGATCTCCGCCTCGCCATAGAACTGGCGCGCGACGTCGAGATGCAGGCCGCGCCAGTCCATGGAGGGGGCATCGGTGATCGTGCCCGCGGCAGGGAAGCTGTAGGCATCCGGAAAATGCCGCGCACCGCGCCAGATCTGACCAAGCGTGATCAGGCCATAGAGCAGGCCGGTGCGCCCGGCGGCGGCAACCGAAACGGAATCCACGGCAAAGACGATCTCATAGGCTTCGGCTGCAAGCCCTCGCTTCAGATTGAGCTGAACCGGGAGCCCGCCTTCCGACGCGGCGCGGACGATGCCCTCGACGGCAAACAGGTCCTCCGTGAGTCTCGTGAATGCTTCGGCGGCGGCCGTCGCTTCGGTGCCATCGGCGATCAGCGTGAAACCGGCGGGCGCGGCGCGCCGGCCGGAAACGGCGACCTCTTTCGGCCAGGGGATTACCGAAACGGGGACCGGCGGGCTCATGGGAACGGGAAAGGCGGCGACGCCGCGCTTCGGCGGCGCATTGCCGCCGGCCTTGAGTGTCGGTCCGGTGCCGATGGCAAGCGTACCGCCATCGGCCAGCACCAGATAGGCGCCGCGCGCGCCGTCCGTCCAATGCTTGAAGGCCCAGCTGAGGCCGTGCACGGCGACGGTCCAGGTGGCCTCAGGCTCCAGCACGAAATCTTTTGGCGGCAGGAGTTCGGTGAAGTTGGAAAGTCGCGTGCCGAGCGAGCCGCCATCGATGCTCGCGGCCGGATCGACCCTACCAGGTCCGCTGACGCAGAGGCGGAAACCGGCAAGCGAGGATTTGGAATGGTTGGTCAGCTTGAGGATGTAAGCAAGCGGCTGGTCGTCGGTGGCGGGCGCCCAGGAGGTTTCGAGGGCGAATGTGGAGCGGGCGGATGTTGGCATTATAGTCTCTATGGCCTGGAGGATCAGTTTACGTCGAGCAATCCGGCATAGACGCCGGGGGCGGAATTGGGGATCGGCATGGCGCCGACCGTCTTTTCGTAGAAGGCCGAGGGGCCGACATCGCCGATGATGGCATAGCCGTAGCCGATGTTTTTCAGGTCGAAGAGCGAGGCGAGCAGCAGCGCATGGCCGATACCGAGCCCACGCACCGCCTCATCGACGCCGGTCGGGCCGAAGAAGCCGCGGGCGATCGATTCATGGCAGGCGAAACCGACGAGTTTTTGCCCACGCGTTGCGATGAAGCAGGTCGGCGGCTGGCGCGATAGCGAAACGGCCGTCTCGCTCGCCCAGCCCTTGCCGAATTTTTCCGCGACCCATTCGGTCACCAGCCGCGCTTCCGGCGCCAGCGGCCGGCGGATGGCGACGCCGGCTTCCGCCATCTTGGCGTCGAGATCCGGCTTGGGGGTGAGCAGCGAGAGATTGACGAGATAGTCCAAGCTGAAATCCTCTAACTCTGTGCCGCAAGCGCGCGCACGAAATGGTTTTTCCTGACCTGCTCGACCACAGTCGAGGTCGGGCGCGAGAGCGCGCGGACCTTTTCCGCCTGTTCGAGGAAACGCGAGCTCTCGCCGATGATAAAGGGTCTGGCACCATCAGGCACGGCCGAAAGCAGGAGCTGCGTATAGGGATGGCGCGCATCGGCGATGACGGCCTGCGTCTCGCCCCACTCGACCATCTGGCCGGCGAACATCACCACGATCTCTTCCGCCACATGGGCGGCGGTGGCGATATCATGGGTGATGTAGAGCAGTGCCAGGCTGCGCTCGTGCTTGATGCGGGCGAGCAGTTCCAGGATACCCAGACGGATCGAGACGTCGAGCATCGAGGTCGGCTCGTCGGCCACAAGCACGCCCGGCTGCACGGCGAGCGCGCGCGCGATGTTGACGCGCTGGCGCTGGCCGCCCGAAAGCTCGTGCGGATATTTCCGCCGCGTCACTGTCGGGTCGAGCCCGACATCGGAAAGCAGGTTGGAAACCGCATCCGCGACGTCGGCCTTGCCTTCGGCATGGCGGTGCAGAAGCACGGGACGCGAAAGGTGGTGGTCGATGGAAAAGACCGGGTTGAGCGAGGAGAACGGGTCCTGAAAGACCATCTGTACCTCGCGGCGATAGGCTTTCTCCTCGTCGCGCGTGCCCGTTGCGGTGACATCGCGGCCACGGAAGGAGAGGCGGCCCGATGTCGGCTGGTCCATGCGCGCGATGATGCGGGCGCAGGTCGTCTTGCCGCAACCGGATTCGCCGACCAATGCCAGGGCGCGGCCCGGCGTCAGCGACAGCGAAATGCCGCGCAGCGCCTGTATGGCGCCGAAGCTGCGCTCGATGCCGTCGAGGCGGATGATCGGCTCGATTGTCGGAAGGGAAAGGCTGGGAGCGAGGTTCATGCCACACCTCCCGCCAGTTCCCGGCGGCCGGGCAGCTGTGGAATGGCGTTCCAGAGCTTGCGGGTATAGTCATGCGCTGGAGCACTGCTCACCTGCCTGACGTCGCCGACCTCCACCAATTCACCCTTCAGCATGACGCCGATGCGGTGGCAGAGCTGCGCCATCAAATGCAGATCGTGGGTGATGAACAGCACGGAGAAGCCGTGGCTGCGCTGCAGGTCGATGACCTGTTCGAGGATTTCCCGCTGCACCACCACGTCGAGTGCGGTCGTCGGCTCGTCCATGATGATTAGCTCCGGCCTCAGTGCGAGGCAGATGGCGATGACGATGCGCTGGCGCATGCCCCCGGAGAACTGGTGCGGGTAATCCGTGAGCCGGCTCGTCGAGATGCCGACCAGCTTGAACATCGCTTCCGCCCGTTCGCGCGATTGCGCCCATGTCGCGCCGGTATGCCGGTGCAGCACGTCGTGGAACTGCGCTTCGACGCGCATCAGCGGGTTCAGCGAGTTCATGGCGCTCTGGAACACCATGCCGACCCGCCTCCAGCGCACCTTCTGCATCTCACCTTCCGGCAGTTTCAGGAGATCGCGGCCGTCGAGCAGGATCTCGCCCCCGGTCACCCAGGCGGGCGATTTGGCAAGGCGGGTGATGGCAAAGGCGATGGTGCTCTTGCCGCAGCCGGATTCCCCGGCGAGCCCGAAAATCTCGCCGCGGCCGATATCGAAGGAGACGTTCTTCACAGCGCGGAAGGCGCCCTTGTCGAGGAGATAATCGACCTCGAGATTGCGGATTTGCAAAAGCGTGTCGCTCATTATGCGCCTCCAAGGCTTCGGTTGCGCTGGCGGTTGAGGCGCAGCCAGCGGGTCAGCGCCGGGCCGGAGCGCAGCTGCGGATTGGCGATCTCGTCGAAGGTGAAGTTGACGAGCGCCAGGCCGAGCCCGATCAGCGCGATGCCGGCGGCGGGCGCGCCGATATCCCACCAGGCGCCGAGGATGATCGCCGAGGAATTCTGCGCATTGTAGAGCATCGTGCCCCAGGTCACCTGCAAGGGATCGCCGAAGCCGAGATATTCGAGCGTCGTCTGGGCGACGACGGCGTAAATGATGCTGCCGACGAGATTGATGCCGATCAGCGGCAGAAGATTGGGCAGGAGCTCGACGAAGAGCACGCGCCAGGCCGGCTCGCCGATCATGCGCGCGGCGGTGACGAAATCGCGGTTGCGCAGCGCCATGGTCTGCGTGCGGGTCATGCGCGCCCCCCACGGCCAGGAGGTCAGCGCGATGATCGCCATGATGGCGAGTGGCCCGACGGTGCCGGCAAAGGAGGCGAGCAGGATCAGAAGCGGTATGTTCGGGATGACGAGCACCGCATTGGTCGCGAGGTCGAGTGCGGCGTCGGTCCGCCCGCCGGCATAGCCGGCGATCAGGCCGATGGCCGTGCCGATGACGGTGATGGCGATGCCCGTCGCGAAGCCGACTGCGAGCGAGGTGCGTGAACCCCAGACGAACTGGGTATAGACGTCGCGGCCCATCTTCGTCGTGCCGAAGACATGCTCGACGGTCGGCGGCTGGTGCGAACGGCCGACACGCGCACTCGGCGCGCCGGGCGCGATGATGGGTGCGAAAAGCGCCATCAGGCACAGCGTCACGATGATGATCAGGCCGGCGACGGCCTTTTTCTGCTGGAGGAGGATTTTCAGGCTTGATATCATGCGGAACCGTCCTTCAGTCTCGGGTCGATGACGCCGTAGATGATATCGACGAGAAGATTGGCGCCGAGCGTGGCAAGCGTCATCAAGAGCAGCTGGCCCTGGATGACGGGATAGTCGCGCGCCACGCTCGCGGTGAAGAGGGTGAGGCCGAGGCCCGGATAGTTGAAGACGATCTCGGTGACGATGGAGCCGCCGAAGACGGCGCCCAGCATCAAGGCGAGGTTGGTCAGCACCGGCAGCATGGCGTTGCGCGCGCCGTAGCCGAGCATGACGGTCGCTGCCGTCAGTCCCTTGGCACGGCCCATCGTGACATAGTCCTCGCCGAGCACGGAGATCATCGAGGAGCGCATGGTCGTCTGGAACTCGCCGATGAGATAGGGCGAGAGCGTCAGCACGGGCAGGATGGCGTGGTAGAAGACGCTGCCGGCGAAGGTGAAGTTGATGCCGGGATCGAGGCTCGGATCATAGGCATAGCCGACCGGGAACCAGCGCAGTGACACGCCGAAGATGAAGAGCGCCGTCAACGCGATGATGACCGGCGGCACGGCGATCATGACCACCGAAAACGGCGAGACGACCGTGTCGAACCGTCCGCCGCGCCGCCAGGCGGCGATGGCGCCGATGAGCGTGCCGACGACGAGCGAGAAGGTGATCGCCGTCACGACGAGGAACAGCGTCCAGAGCGTCGAGCGGGCGAGAACCTCGGTCACGGTCTGCGGATAATATTTGACGGAGACGCCGAGATCGAGCGTTGCCAGTCCCTTGAGATAATCGAGGAACTGGGCGGCGAGCGGCGCCTCGACGGCGCCGAACCTGGCCTTGATCGCCTCGACGGCGGCAGGCGTCGCGCGGGGACCGAGCTGGGCGATCATCGCATCGACGGGGGACCCCGGCATGAGCCGGGGGACCGTGAAGTTCATGACGATCGCAAAGCCGAGCGCCACCGCATAGACGCCGAGGCGCCGTGAGGAGATGTACATCCCGTGATCCTGCCTTATTCCACCGGCTTCAGGCGGAGCAGGTGCACGAGGCGCATGCGGTTGTTGTCATGGTTCTCCGGGTTCATGACGGGTTCCTTGTCCGTCACCCAGCCGGTGAAGCGCTTGGTGGAATACTGGAACCAGGTCGGGCCGTTGAAGATCGGAACCATCGGCAGGTCGTCGGCGACGATCACCTGGATGTCGTTGAACAGCTTCTTGTGCTCCGCGTCCGTCGTCACCTTGCGATAGGCATCGAACAGGGCGTCGAGCTTCGGATTGGAATAGCGCGACGGTGCGGTGGTGATGCGGCCGGCAAAGGCGGTCGACATCGACTGGTAGTAGCCGCGGAACGGCGTCGAGCCGTCGGCACGCGACTGGAACGCCACGTCGAAGCTTCCTTCGAGCAATTGCTTCTGCCACTGTTCGTATTCCGGCGTCGCGACCGAGGCGTTGAGGCCGGCGGCGCGCAGGCCTTCGGCGGCGATCTGCGCGGTGTCGATCCAGTCGGTCCAGCCGTTCGGGATGATGATGGTGAAGGCAAGCGGCTTGCCGCTCTTCGTCTTGCGCATGCCGTCGTCGCCCTTGGCGTAACCGGCCTCGTCGAGCAGCGTGTTGGCCTTTTCGACGTCGAAGGTCATCCATTCGTCCTTGGCGCCCTCCGCTTCCGGGTTACGCCAGGCCTCGAAACGCGGCGGCAGGCCGCTGGCATGCAGGTTCACCTTGGGATAGCCGAAGCTTGCGATATCGACCATGGCGGTGCGGTCAATGGCAAGGCTGAACGCGCGACGGAAATTCAGGTCGTCGAAGGCTTCCTTCTTCGCCTCGTCGCTGCTCTTCAGGTTCATCTGGAAAGCGACGGTTTCGGCCGGCGGCTGCCAGTAACCGTTATGCTCGGGGTCGAGCGCCACGAAGGTCTTGTCGATTTCCGGCAGGAAGGAGCCGATCCAGTCGAGATTGCCTTCTGGCAGCAGCGCCAGCATCTGGTCGTTGCCGGCGATCTGCGGCAGCTTCAGGCAATCGACATGCAGCGAGGCGGCATCCCAGTAGTTGGGGTTGCGGCACTGCTCATAGACCTGCGGCGTAAACCGGCGGATCTCTGTCATCGGGCCGGAGCCGACGGGCTTTTCGTTCTTGAAGGCGACAGGATCGCTGACATCCTTCCAGATATGCTCGGGCACGACCGCCAGGTCGGAGAGCGATTCCGGGAACTGGCTGTTGACCCCCTTGAGGTGGATGACTACCTCGGTCGGCGAAGGTGTCTCGACGGAGGCGATGGTCTCGCCGACGCCGGCGGTGTCGAGGGCCGGGTTCTTCAGCATCAGGTCGAGCGTGTATTTGACGTCCGCCGAGGTCAGCGGCTGGCCGTCGGACCATTTGACGTCGTGCCGCATCGTGTAGGTGATCGACTGCATGTCGTCGGAAAACTTGAAGTCCGTGGCAAGGCGGAAGACCGGCTTGCCGCCGTCGTCGGGATTGAAGATGACCAGCGGTTCGTAGATGAAATCCATCGTGCTCTGGCGGCGTCCGCCGAGATCGAACGGGTTGAAATTCTGCACCCAGCTCGTCTGTTCCTCGATGTGCATGGTGAGCACGGCCTCGGCTCTCGCCGACGTCGCGAAAGCCCCGCCGGCCATCAGTGCGGTGCTCATCGCCGCCGCCGACAGAAGCAGCGCCCGCCGCGTCATGGACAGATAATCCTTTGTATTGATTGGCATTTCATTCCCCTTTTCGCTCTCGTTTTTAAGAGTCAATCAATTTGATTTAATCAAAGGCTTATTTTTGAGCATCCGTCAATCGGGGTGTGAAAAATTTGTTTGGAGGTTCGTCGACGGCCGATTTTCGGCACCACTCTTGACGGAAAATCAAAATCCGATATTTAGTTCGGCTATTGAACGAATTAATCGAGGCGGATATGAGCGAGGCCCTTCGGATATCCCGGAAATTCTCCCAGCGGGCGGTCATGGAGACGATCGTGCAGGGCGGTCCCATCTCGCGGGCTTCGATCTCCAAGCAGACGGGCCTTTCCAAGCAGACGATCTCGGAAATCGTGCGCCAGCTCGAAATCGAGGGCTGGGTGCGCGAGACCGGGCGCACCAGCGGCCATGTCGGCCGCACCGCCGTGACCTATGAGCTGGTGCCGGATGCCGCCTATATCGCCGCGGTCGATCTCGGCGGCACCAAGGTGCGCGTCGCCATCGCCGACCTCACCTGCCAGGTTTTCGCCGAGGATGTCGCGCCGACCGATCCGCGCGGCGGACAGGCGGTGGTCGACCAGATCGTCAATATGTGTTTTCGCGCCGCCGACCGCCAAGGCATTGCCCGCGAACGCATCCGGCTTGCCGTGATCGGCGCGCCCGGTGCGCCTGACGATAAGACCGGTCGCATCCTGCTTGCGCCGAACATTCCCGGCCTCGACACGATGAACGTCGCCGCTGCCTTCGAAGAGGGGTTCGGCTTCGATGTCATGCTGGAAAACGACGTCAATCTCGCGGTGCTCGGCGAGAACTGGCTGGGGCAGGGGCAGGGCATCGACAATCTCGCCTATATCGCGCTCGGCACGGGTATCGGCGGCGGCTTGATGGTCGGCGGCAATCTGGTGCGGGGTGCCAGCCATGTGGCGGGCGAACTCGGCTTCCTGCCCTTCGGCGCCGATCCCTTCGAGCCCGAATCCCTGCATTACGGCGCCTTCGAACGCGTCGTCGCCTCGGCCGGCATCATCGACCGGTTTCGCGCGGCAAGCGGCAAGACGCTGTCGGTGCCGGCGATCTTCGATCTCGCCACCGAAGGCGATGCCGATGCGCTGAAGGTGCTTGACGATACGGCGCGCCTGCTGTCGCGCGGCATCGGCGCCATCGCCGTCATCGCCAACCCGCAGAAGGTCATCCTCGGCGGCTCCATCGGCCTGCGTCCGGAAATGCTGGA
>CBFGOD010000018.1:0-19891 GCA_965650295.1 uncultured Shinella sp.
CGACCGGCACCTGAAGCCGATGATCCGCGACCTCGTCACGCTGCTGGCGACCGCGAAGCTGGTCAGCAAGATCGGTTAGGTCATCGGTGTTTTCGTGAGCAGGGCACAGCTGGGAGCGACCATTAAGGTTCAGCCCGATCTGGCATCGACCTGTTCGAGGACCAATCAACGCCTCGACCAGACCAGCGTCGATGAAGCCGGGGAGCGATATAGCCGAATGATCGTCAACATGCCGTCAATCAGGAAAATCTGCGCGTGACATCACCGATCACGCTATATTCTGCTAAACCATTGCGATAGCTTTGTTGACGGATCCCAACCTGAAAGAATCGTCGTGACTTACATTTCCAAAACGATGCGCAGCCAGCTATCCGGCCCGCACGCCATTTACCACTCTGTCGTCAAGCTCACCCTTTTGAGCATCTTGCTGTTGGGCACGTCGGCCGTCGCCCTTTATTTTGCCCATCAGATTTTCAGCAAGGCGCCGGCCGATGCACCGCTCGACAGGCCGGTATGGCTGCTTCTCATCGTGGCGGGAGCCGGCCTCCTGTTTTTCTGCCTGCGCGCGCTGCCGAAATGGCTAACGCTTGGCGCGCCCGCTCTGATCATTTCACAAGAGGGACTGACGTTTCGCGGTAAGCCCCTGATGCGCTGGCATGACATCATCGAAAATGAATGGGTGAGCCTTGGCGGCTTTGGTATCACGACGGGGGCAGCCCTGCATGTCCATACCTCAGACAGGAAGATCAAGCGCGAGGCCATCACCTTCAATTGTTCCGCGAGGGAATATATGCGCCTTTGCGAGCTTTATGAGCATAGCAGCGGGCAACACGTCGAGGATGCTCCGGCCGCTCCTGGCGGTGTCCGGCACCCATGACATCCGTCCTCGGCGAAAGCTCCATCGGCATAAAGAGAGGCTACGATGCTTCAGACCTCGAGGGCATCGACGAGATGCGTGTTTCTCGCCGGTTTCCAATCGGCGCTTTCTTGTGGAGCGTCGGTGGTCTTCTGGTCGTCGGCTTTTTGGCGGCGGTTGTCGTAAACGCCAAACTGAATTCTCCGCATGGCAACTTCCCGAACATGGGATATGCCTATTTCTTCGCCTTTGCCGCCCTTGCCGGCACCGTCTACTATCTGCCGACACTCCTGGCTTTCCTGATGGCGCCGCGCCCCTTTATTATCAACCGTGACGGCTTCCGTTACGGTCATCGGCAGCTGAGGTTCGATCAGGTTCGCGGTCTGCAGAACGATGTCGGAAGGTCCTCGACCCGGCTATTGCTGGACAAAGGCTCCTCGATCAGGCTCCGATGGCCGATCTGGCATGATAGCGGGTTACTTGTGGATCTGCTCGAACATCGCTGCCAGCCCCATTTGTTATCGGCAGCAATCGCGCAGTTGCAGGCGGGCAAACGCGTCTGGTTCGGCTCGAAGCTGGCGCTGGACCGAAAGACATTGCGCATCAAACGCAAGGTTCTCCCCTTGGATACTGTCACGGATTTCCATTTTACCAGTCAATCCGATCGCGGTGACGAGACGTCGATGCTGAGGCTGCGAACCCTTAAGAGGGAATATCTGCTGGACGAGCGGCATATTACCAACGCCAAGGTGTTTGTGGGGGCGTTCAAGCATCTATCGGAATTACAAGATGACGACGGCACATCGCGCGCGGTGTCCGCGAAGCTGCTTCCGGAGTAAAATCGGAATATGGCCAACGTCGTTGACAGTCTAGAGCATCTCCGGTGAACTTTGGTTCACCGGAGATGCTCCAGCAGCTTGTTTTGACCGCATTATCCGACGCCGAAGCGATCTCGCTTCGGCTGGAAATGCTCTAGCGGACCGCTCGCCATGACACGCCATCGCAAACCGGGTCTGAAGACGCATCACTCCGACACGCCACCTCCCGGCATGTTTTCACCATCCGAAATTGCATCAGACCCCTCGTGGGTTCCGGATATGGCTGCTTTGGGCGAGCCGGCCATGACTGCCGAAACCTATATCGCGGCATATCTTGCGGACGTCGATGCATGGTGGTGGTCAACGAACCTGCATCACGCGCCAAGAGTTTTCGCATTAAGACGCGCCCTTGCCATTATCGCGCAAGCAAAGATGCCCGATCACGAACGAGCTGTCGGCCAATTGGGTGTCGACCCGTTGGAGAATATGATGTCCGACGCGCTGCTTGATCTCTTGAGAGCCTGGATGCCGTTCACGCCTGCCATGTGCTACGCCCTTGGCTGCATAAGGATGGAATTCGAACCGCCTGAACTGCAACGCCGCCTGAATGCAATGATCGTGGAATCGCAGCGTGCCGCGGCGATCGGCAACAAGGATTGTGGCTAGAGCATCGAACGATGATAGGAATATTGGACAATAAGGCGACCTTGGCAGACTCCGTCCAGGAGATCGTATTTTGAAAAACTGGCAGGAAACGCTCGATTCGGCGGCACCCTTGGTTGAGTTTCTCTCGTCATCCAGTTTCTTCGGCTTGCCCTATAGCGGTAGTGGCGAAGCTCTCGTTATCACAAACCCGGCTGTTGGCATCCAGTATGCGACTGATGCCTCCCTCACAGAATTTGATGAATGGGAAACGGTTTCCGATTCATCGGGCGTCTTTCCCGATGGTTTTGAGTGGAGTCGGCAAATCTCCTGGCAACTCAACAAAAACCGATGCTGGGGGTTGGAAGACAGAAATTTCAACGGAGCCGACAGCAAGTGGATTTCAGGCGAAGCCTGTATCCTCAAGGAGCTGATGCTTCGGGACATGAATATCCTGTTGAATTGCTATGCTAACGATTTCTTCCCGGGCCTGTGGAAGGATATTCTGCGAATCTATCTGGCGAATGGCTTTCCCTGCGGTTGGTCCTCGCATCGTCCGGCAGGGAAAATCGTTGTGTTTTCCAATTTTTGAGCGCGGACAGCTCCACGCGACGAGCGGTTAATCCGCCGAAAGGCGGCGATAGTGCGGAAGCCCAGCGGCGGCCAGATCGCCTTGATGTCGCGACGCGTGGGTCTCCAGAGAGCCTTGATGCCGTTCACGCCTGCAATGTGCTACGTCCTTGGCTGCATAAGGATGGAATTCGAGCCGCCTGAACTGCAACGCCGCCTGAATGCAATGATCGCGGAATCGCAGCGTGCCGCGGCGATTGGCAACGAGGATTGTGGCTCCGCAGCTAGGGCGTCCCGATGACGGGGCGGGCCATGCGCTCGGCATGCTGGTCGAGCCAGCGCGGGATGTCGCCGGCCGGCATCGGGCGGGCGAAATGGTAGCCCTGGGCGTGGCGGCAGCCGAGCATGCGCAGAACCTCGGCCTCCTCCTCATCCTCGACGCCCTCCACGACGATATCGATGGACAGCGCATGGCCGATACCGATGAGGGCGGCGATGAGAGCCTGGTTTTCGCGGCTGGTGGCGATACCCTTGACGAAGCTGCGGTCGATCTTGAGCCGGTCGATTTGCAGGCTGACGAGATAGGCGAGGGAGGAATGGCCCATGCCGAAATCATCGACGGCGAGGCGGAAGCCGGCGGCTTCCAGCCGGGCGAGTTCCGCGCCCGCCGCCTGCGTATCGAGCGTGGCCTCCTCGGTGATCTCGATTTCCATCAGCGCCGGGGAGATGTTGTGCGCGCCGGCGATATCCGTCAGCAGACGCGACAGCGTGTCGCCGGAGAACTCGCGCGGCGAGACGTTCACCGCGACGGCCGCCTCCGGCAGGCCGAGGCGCGGCAGGGTTTGCAGCAGTTCGGCGGCGCAGGTCGCGACATAGCCGGTCAGCGCTGTTGATATATGCAGGGCGTGGGCCGCACGCACGATATCCGGCGGACTGACCGCGCCGAGTTCGGGATGCGTCCAGCGCAGCAGCGCTTCGAAGCCGGTAACACGGCCGGTGGCAAGCTCCACCTGCGGCTGGAAGACGACTTTCAGCTCGCGGTTCTCGATGGCCTCCGTCAGGCCCGCCTCGATGAGGCGCTGACGCTCGATGCGGGCCTTGAGGACCGGATTGAACAGGCCAAGGCGGCGGCGGCCACCTTCCTTTGCGGCGTAGAGCGCGATATCGGCACTGGCGAAGAGATCGTCGGCCGTCTCGCCATGATGCGGATGCAGCGCCAGGCCGGCGCTGGCGCCGACCGTGACGGGCCGCTCGCCGATGACGATGGGATCGGCCGCGAGGCGGACGATGCCGTTGCCGATCTCGCGGCCGCGAGCTTCTGCCGCGTCCCCTTCGATGATGACGGCGAATTCGTCGCCGCCGAGGCGCACGACCGTATCATCGGGACCGGTCAGGCTGGCAAGGCGCGTGGCGATCTCCATCAGGACGGCATCGCCGGCGCCGTGGCCCATCGTGTCGTTGATCGCCTTGAAGCGATCGAGATCGACGGCGAGCAGCGCCAGCGTACCGGTGGGAACGCTTTCGTCGAGCAGATCGCGCAGACGCTGGTTGAACAGCGCTCGGTTGCCCAGCCCGGTCAGCGGGTCGCGGTTCGCCAGCGAGGCAAGCTGGTGATAGGACTGGCGGATTTCCGCATTGGCATCCGACAGCGAGGCGGCAAGCGCCACCGCTTTCAGCCGGTCGATCTGGCTGCGGATGAAGCCGGCTTCGCTGAACTGGCTGGCGCGCAGCATCATCACCGCCAGCAGCAGGGCATCGGCGGCGATGACGAAGGCGGCCGTCGTGCCGGTGATCAAGAGCGAGAGGATGGCCGATGCGAGCGGTGGCCCGGCGAAGAGGAGGGCGGTGCGGGAATAGGCCGTGCTCTGCATCAGCGATCCGGCGCAGATGCCGCCGATGATGAAGATGAGATAGGGATTGAGGCCATTGGCGCCGTGCAGCGCGCCGATGAAGGGCGGCAGGCTCCAGGCCAGACCTCCGCCGAGCGCACCGAGCGAGAGAACGCCAAGCGCGCGCTTCGGCCGCTCCACGGCGCAATTGAGCCGGCGGACGATCCGCACGCCGATATAGCGGGCGATGTTGATGGCAAGGACGGTGGCGAGCCAGGCCAGGATGCCGAGGCTCGGTTCGTCGAGCCACAGCACCGCGGCGGTGGTGGCGGCCAGGAAGCAGTTCGCGCCGAGCGACAACGTGATACCGTCCAGCACGGACAAGGCCTGTGCGGAGAGGATCTGTCGTCTTGTCGCTTCATCCTCCGGCATCAGCCGGGTCGCATCCGTCATTGTCTTCCCGGTCCGAAGGAATCGCCGCCGCGACGATGCCGCGGATGGTGTGGGGGCGGGCATAAGATTGTCTTAACGGGGGATCGCGAGAATCCATGGCATGCGGCCTTGACGACGGCTGCCGCTCGGATATCTCCGTGGAGACTTTTTCTCCCAGCGTCAGGAATCGCTTATGCCCTTCAGCCTCAACCCCGCGGCCGTCTGGCCGATCGTGCTTCTCGCCCTTTCCAACGTCTTCATGACCTTCGCCTGGTACGGCCACCTGAAATTCAAATCGGCGCCGCTCTTCATCGCCATTCTCGCAAGCTGGGGCATCGCCTTCTTCGAATATTGCCTGGCCGTGCCGGCCAACCGCATCGGCCACGAGGTCTATTCGGCCGCACAGCTCAAGACCATCCAGGAGGTCATCACGCTCCTGGTCTTCGCCGGCTTCTCCGTCTTCTGGCTCAAGGAAAGCCTCACCTGGAACCATGCCGTCGGCTTCATGCTGATCGCAGCGGGCGCTGCCTTCGTGTTCAAGGGCTGAGCGCGGTCTCCCAAATTAGCCGTAATCCAGTACAGAATGATGGGATTGGATGAGGTTCGCGT
The DNA here is from genome assembly GCA_965650295.1 of uncultured Shinella sp. GTDB lineage: Bacteria > Pseudomonadota > Alphaproteobacteria > Rhizobiales > Rhizobiaceae > Shinella. The sequence goes on from CBFGOD010000018.1 coordinate 5,757, forward strand.
GACAACAAGCTTTGAAACCACGGCGTGGATACGATACGGCTACGGCCGCCGGCCGGGTGAAACGCCACCGGACAGTGTCGATGCCTTGATTGCGCAGGTGGAAAAGGGAGGGCGTGAGGCCTGTCTTTTTCCTTATGAAGGAATCGAAGGCCGTCGTGCGCGTATTTCGGCGTATCGTGCGGCCCAGAAGGCCGATGCGGAAGCCCGCGCAAAGGACAGGCTTGAGGTTATCGGCAAGCGTGTCGTCTATCCCTACACGGTTGCCCTGGCCAATGCCGTACAGCGGGACCGGCACGCGAAAGTCCGGCAGGCGGCTATGTCGCCGAACGGCTTCTTCGAGCGGCTTTCGACCTTTTGGTGCGATCACTTTGCAGTCGATGCGCGCAAGGGCGGAAACATGCGTGTTTTGACTGCGCTGCATGAAGCGGAAGCAATTCGGCCGAATCTTGCAGGCAGCTTCTCCGATCTTGTGAAAGCGGCGGCACTGCACCCGGCGATGCTTGCTTATCTCGACCAGCCCCGGTCTGTCGGCCCGAACTCACCACAAGGATTGAAGTCAGGTCTTGGACTCAACGAAAATCTCGCACGCGAACTAATTGAGTTGCATACGCTTGGTGCCGGGAGCGGTTACACACAGGACGATGTGCGCGGTGCGGCCTTCGTCCTGACCGGCCTCACATTCGGACTACCGGCCTTGGAAACTGTTTTTCGCGAGCGATCGGCCGAGCCGGGGACCCACCAGGTGCTTGGTCGCCGCTATGGTGGCGACAAGCGAGGCCTTGAACAGGTCTATGACCTTATAGACGATCTCGTTTCCCGCGAAGAAACGCGCCGGCATATCTGCCGTAAGCTTGTCGTGCATTTCATTTCAGACGATCCTCCGAAATCAGTGGTTGAGGCCATGGTCGCTGCCTGGGAGCAGCACGACGGACAGCTCCTTGCTGTTTATCGTGCCATGCTCGACCATCCGCGCAGTTGGGATGAAGGGGGTCTTAAGGCGCGGCAGCCTTTCGATTTCGTGGTTGCGGCAATTCGGGCGCTGGATGCGCCGGAAGAGGTATTCGAACCACGCAAGCTTGCAAAGGAAGCGAGCTGGCGGGCGGCGGCAGACGACGATGCACTTCGTGACGTCATGATGATCATTCCCGATGGCCGGCCCGCGCTCGGCGCCAATCCATTCTCCGTCGGTGCGATTGAGCGGCTCGGGCAGCCGATCTGGTCCGTCCCTAGTCCGGCAGGCTGGGAAGAGGGATTATCTGCCTGGATTACTGCGAGCCAGCTTACCGAACGCATCGCCTTCGCGCGACGATTCGTGGCGCGCTTCGGTGGCGACGCCGATCCGCGCGCTTTCCTGGAGGATACCATGGCGGATGCGGCCCGGTCGGATACGATCGAAACCGTTTCGCGTGCGCCGAACCGTGAGGTGGCGTTGGCGATGGTGCTGGCGTCACCGGAATTCAACCGGCGTTAGGAGCGGACGATGACGAGCGAGATCAACCGCCGAGCCTTCCTGACAGGAGCGTGCTGCCTTGCGGCCGCACCGCTCGTGACGCCTGTCAGTTTCGCCGCCATGCCCGGCGACAATCGGCTGATAACGATCGTGCTGCGCGGAGCCATGGATGGTTTGGCATTGGTGCAGCCCTATGGCGATTCGGCGCTTCGCCTGCTGCGGCCGAAGCTTGCCCTCGGTGGCGATGAGGGGCTCCTCGATCTCGACGGATTCTTCGGCCTGCATCCGGCGGCGAAAGATTTGATGCCGCTTTGGAGGGCGGGAGAGCTCGGCTTCGTGCACGCCACTTCAACGCCCTACAGGGAGGCGCGCAGCCATTTCGACGGGCAGGACATGCTTGAGAGCGGCGGCGCGGCCGTGAAGTCGGAACGTACGGGCTGGCTGAACCGGGCTATTTCCGGCATCCCGCGACCTGCGGACCGACGGGCGATAGACGTTAACACGACGGCGGAATTGATCCTTTCTGGTAAAAACCAGGTCGATGTATGGTCGGCACGTGCGGATCTCGCCTTTACCGAAGACGAGCAAGCCTTCTTCGTCCGGCTTTACAGGAATGATCCCGTCTTCGCGGCAGCGCTTCGCGAAGCGACGGAGACGGACATGTTTTCCGACCAGATACGTGCGGAGGAGGAGGATCGAAGCGCCGGTATTCGTGCGGTGGCTGAAATGACGGCCGGCATGCTTTCCGCCGATCACCGCATTGCGAGTTTTTCCATCAATGGATGGGATACGCATGTCAACCAGCTGAAACTCTTCTCCAAGCCCGTCAATGACCTTGCGACGGCCCTTATGACGCTGAAGGAGAAATTTCCTCCTGCGGTCTGGCGCAAGACGGCGATCCTTGCCGTTACCGAATTCGGCCGCACGGCACGGGAAAACGGTTCCAAGGGCACAGACCACGGCACCGGCGGCGTCGCCATTCTGGCAGGTGGGGCCGTTGCTGGCGGCAAGGTCTATCGTGACTGGCCATCGCTTTCCGACGGCGACCTGCTCGAGGATCGTGATCTTCGCCCGACAGCGGATTTGCGCCAGCTGGCGGCGGGCATGCTTTACCAGCAATTCGGTGTTTCCGCCAATGATCTGGAAAGCTCGGTCTTTCCGGGGCTCTCCTTCGACAGGCGGGTTGCCTATCTGCGCAGCTAGGGCGTCGACTCATAAACTTTGACACCAAATCCTTGCGGCGGCGAGGTAGGTTTCCGGGCTCTTGTCGTATCGAGTTGCAATGCCCCGGAACTGTTTGATCCTGTTGAAGCGCTCCACGAGATTGCTTTGCCGATAGACCCAGCGCGAGAGAGCCGTTGCGATTTATCTTCGGCGGGATGTTGGCCCAACTGCGATCTGGCCGCCGGTCAGGCGAAGGTTCACAGCACGCCCTTCGGCATCGACGAGGGCGTGGATTTTGTTGGTAAGTCCGCCGCGGGAACGTCCCATGCCACCATCATCTCCATCCCCTTTTTTTCCGTGGCCGCGTGCTGGTGAACGCGGACACAAATCCAGTCACTCATGACGATATCGCCATCGTAAGCCTTTGAAACCGCTTCTGGTCCATCCGTTCGTAGCGACGACGTGTCATCAAAGACGTCCCTATTCGAAAGCCTTGAAACAGCGCGCCATAAACAACAAGAATTTTATGAATTACGCCGTAGTAGGGTCGTTGCGTCTGATATTTTTAGGGGTAAAAGTGGCGGACTGCAAGATCTTTCAAGCTGAGCGAACAGATGTTGACAATAAAAAATCCCATCGCCCATGCGCAAAGGATATTCGAGTGATGAACAGACTCTGGATACTTCTTCTGGCACTCTTTCCAAGCAATGCACACGCTTGCCAACCAGCCATGTCGCAAGCCCGGATGAACATCGTTATTGAGGAGCTGTTCCACCTGTTCGCGAAAGGAACCGTGAAGGACGAGGATCTCTCGTTCCTGCGAGCCGACAAGCAGATCAATTCGAACGTGTATTTCCAGAAGGCAAGCGTTGGGATCGTCGAGGGCGACACCTTCATCGTCTTCAATTCGGACAGAAACAAGCTTCAGATCCGGGACGACGTCTGGACCGGCAAGGAAAAATCCGAGCCCGAAATCCTCTTCTACAAGAACTCGAAGCTGCTGATCCCGGCCAGCGCATCGGAAGCCAAACGGTCCGGGGTCGTCGTCTTCTCAAAAGACAATGTCTGGGTCATCCAGCCTGCCGAAAAGTGCGCCGGCAGATACGCGAGGACGCAGATGTAGTGGTTTGAGACCGAACGCGCGTCTGCCCGATGCTCGGAAGGATGAAGCATCAATGCTTCAACCGCCATCCGTTTATGAGTTCACGGCGTAGCTACTCCAGCATGTCGAACGCCCGGAAGATCCAGCTGAGTTGGTAGAAAATACCCAGTGTTACGAAGGTGGCGTGGTAGCGGCGGCTAGCGGTCCAGGCGGCGGTGAGGCAGAGCAGGATGAAGACGGCGTTGCGCAGCGGGTATTCGTAGCCGAAGGAGCCGAAATAGGCTTCGCCCTTGAGGGCCGTGTCGAGCAGATCCACGGCGAAGACGAGGGCGAAGACGCCGAAGAACCATTTGCGGCGGGAATAGAAATAATCCTCGTAGCCGGCGTAGTCGTCGAGCACGGTGGGGAAGAGCAGCACGGCGAGCAGGAAGAACAGGCAGCAATAGCTGATCAGGAACAGATAGACGCCGAAGCCGATCGTCGTCAGCGCCTGCAGGCGGAACTCCCACCACCAGAAATGCAACAGGAACAGCAGGAGGAAGCCGGCCCAGGCGAGATGCACGGGATAGGGTTTCACCTTGCCGGGATGCTGCACGAGAAGGGCGATGCCCGTCAGGATGCGGGCGATGCTGAGACTGACCACCATGCCGATGACCACGCGCACATGGCCGAACAGGGCGGGATCCGGGGCCGTGTGCTCCATCGCGTTCCGACCTCTATTCGACCGGGACGGGGGTGGGCTGGCCGGACTGGTCGAGCGCGACCATGATGAAGGTGGCGCCGGTCACTTTCTCCAGCGTCGTCGTCAGATAGCGCTGCGCCCAGGCCTCGACGCTGAGCGTGATCGAGGTGCGGCCGACACGGGCGATGTCGGTGTAGATGCTGAGCGTGTCGCCGATCTTCACCGGCAGCTCGAAGGCCATTTCCTTGACGGCTGCCGTGACCACGCGGCCACGGGCGCGTTCCGCAGCGCGGATACCGGAGGCCAAGTCCATCTGCGCCATGACCCAGCCGCCGAAAATATCGCCGGCGGCATTGGCATCGCCCGGCATGGCGAGCGTGCGAAGGGTGAGTTGGCCGTTCGGCATCTTGGTATCGGTCATGCGGGTCCTCTCCATCTTTCCCTTGGTCTAGCCGAATGCGGGCAGGGGAGAAAGAGGCTGGCACGGCACAGGCGACCGGCATTTTCGAGGATGCTGACGGTCTAAAAAATGACGATTGCAATTTTAGACGATTTTAAGGGGTTTCCGGGACCTTAGGATACAAGGCGTAGTGCGTCTAAAGGTCGAGGAGAGCCCGGTGAAGAATTTCAGAATATCGACGCGTCTATCGTTGCTGGTCGGCCTTGCCCTGACCATTTTTGCCGCGGCGCTCGTCTACAGTCTCTATCATTATCAGGATGCGATGGTGGCCGAGCGCAAGTCGAAGCTTGCGGCGATGGACCAGAGCATGCTGACGCTCTTCAAGCACTACAACGACCTGGAAACGGCCGGCACGCTGACGCGCGAGGAAGCGCAGACCCGCGCCAAGGATGCCGTGCGCGCGCTGCGCTACGAAGACAGCGGCTATTTCTGGATCAACGACATGAACGCCGTGATCGTGATGCATCCGATCAAGCCGGCGCTCGACGGTACGGACCAGTCCGCCATGGCCGACCCGACCGGCAAGAAGATCTTCACGGAATTCGTGAAGGCCGTTAAGGGCAGCCCCAACGGTCAGGCTTTCGTCGATTATCTCTGGCCGAAGCCGGGCTTTGAAGAGCCCGTCCTGAAATATTCGCATGTCGCCGGTTTCGCGCCCTGGGGCTGGGTCGTCGGCACGGGCGTCTATGCGGATGATCTTGCTGCGATGTTCCGCAGCAATGCGATCGAGATGGCGATGATCCTCGCCGTCGGTGGTCTTGCCATCATCTTCGCCGCCTATGGCATCGTGAAGAGCGTTACCGGCCCGATCCTGCGCCTCAAGGCATCCATGCAGTCGATCGCGGAGGAGGATGTCTCCCGCGACGTGCCGGAGACGGAGCGCAAGGACGAGATCGGCGAGATGGCGAAGGTCGTTTCGGTGCTGCGCCAGTCGGTTGCCGAGCGTGCGGAACTGCGCGTTCGCGAAGGCGAGCAGCAGGTTCGCCTCGATGCGGAGCGCTCGGAAGGCGAGCGCCGCCAGCGGGCGGTGAGCCAGGGCCAGTCGGATGCGATGCAGACGGTCGGCGAGGCGCTGGAGCGCCTTGCGGCCGGCGACCTCACCGTTTCGATCGATGCGATTTCACCCGAATATGCCAAGCTGCGCGACGACTTCAACCGCGCCGTCGATGCGCTTTCGGACACCGTCAACGCGATCGCCCGTTCCACGGACGTCGTCTATGGCAGCGCCGGCGGCATTGCTGAGGCTGCCAACAACCTGTCGCACCGCACCGAGCAGCAGGCGGCCTCGCTGGAGGAAACCGCTGCCGCCCTCGACGAGATCACCGCAACGGTGCGCAGCGCTTCCGAGCGGGCCGCCGAAGCAAGCCGCATGGTGGCCGAGACCAAGCAGTCGACCGGCCGCTCCGGTACGATCGTGCGTGACGCCGTCGCCGCGATGAGCCGCATCGAGGATGCCTCGAGCCGCATCAGCCAGATCATCGGCGTCATCGACGAGATCGCCTTCCAGACCAACCTCCTGGCGCTGAATGCCGGTGTCGAGGCTGCCCGTGCCGGCGAGGCGGGGCGCGGCTTCGCGGTCGTCGCGCAGGAAGTGCGCGAATTGGCACAGCGCTCGGCGAATGCCGCGAAGGAGATCAAGGGCCTGATCAGCAATTCGGCCGCCGAAGTCGGCACCGGCGTATCGCTGGTGCGCTCGACGGGCGATGCGCTGACCGAGATCGAAGTGCTCGTCAACAAGGTGAACGAACAGGTCAATTCGATCGCGACCTCGGCGCGCGAACAGGCGACGGGCCTTGCGGAAGTGAACACGGCCGTCAACCAGATGGACCAGATGACCCAGCAGAACGCCGCGATGGTGGAGGAAACCAACGCCGCCGGCCAGACGCTGACCCAGGAAAGCGAGCAGCTGAAGCGGCTGCTCGGGAACTTCCGGCTCACGGCAGCCGGAGCGGCGGATCACCGGCGCCGCGCCGCATAAAAGCAAAAGACTTTTCTCCGGAAAACCTAGCCCCGGCGCCCCCGCGCCGGGGTTTTTCGTTTGGAAAGACAACGCTTCCTTTACCCTGTTGCGAGAAAATCCAGTGGAATTGCGGGGGTATGGTTCCCCGCGTCCGGTTTCGTGCCGGTGCGGTCCGAATGCAGACAAAAGCGGCCTGCACCATCGCCGGACAGACATGTGCCATCACGGACCTCGCATCGGGCGAGGGCGGATGCCAGGCGGAAGTGACAATGGGTATTGCGTTCGTTTCTCGTCTCCGCAGGCCGCTCGGGCTGCTTCTCATTCCGGCGATGCTGGCCGCCTGCTCGGGCGGCCTGGCACCGCCCGACGATATCGATGGCGGCGGCGTCAGCGCGATCCGGCCCATGGAAGAGGTGTCGCAGGCGCGCGATGGTGGCGATACGGGTGAGGACGTGAGCGTCTATCCCGTCAGCGAACCCACGGGCGGCAGCGACAGCGTCGACACGGCGATGATGGCGCCGGTCGCCGAGAAGAAGCGCCTGCCGATGATCGACAGCGACGAGGCGATGGGGATTTCCGATCCCGTCCAGGCCTCCTCCGGCGTGCTGACCGTGCCCGAGGGCGGCGTCAACATGGACGAGGGGCTGGGTGTGCAGCGCGTCGAGGGGCTGGCGGAAGCGCAGGCGAACGAAATTGCCGAGGGCAATGCCACGCAGGTCGTCGTCGACGGTATCGGCTCGGATACGCCGCAGCAGGTCGGCCAGCCGGATGGCATTCCCATGTCGGATGCCGGCATGGAAATGAGCATGCCTGCGGAGAATGACGGTTTTCTGCGGGTGCCGGACAAGGCGACGACGCGCAAGCGCCAGGCCGTCGAGGGCGAGCAGGTCGCTTTCCTGCCGCGGCTTTCCAATCCCATGCAGATGCCCGAGACGATGGGCGGCATGCCGGCCTCGGAAAAGGCCTGCCGCCAGCGGCTGCAACGGCTCGGCGTGAAATTCCGTGACGTGCCGCGCATCTCGCGCGGGCGCTCCTGCGGCATCGCCTGGCCTGTGGAACTGTCGGGTCTTTCCGGCGGCATCCAGATCAAGCCGGCGGCGCAGGTGAACTGCCAGATCACAGAAGCCTTTGCCCGCTGGGTGAAGGACGAGCTCGTGCCCTCCAGCCGCATGCGGTATCTTTCGGGCGTTTCGGCCATCCACCAGATGTCCTCCTATTCCTGCCGCACCATGAATTCGCAGAAGGGTGCCGCCATGTCGGAACATGCCAAGGGCAATGCGATCGACGTCGGCAAGATCGTGCTGAAGAACGGCAAGGCCATCGTCATCGAAAAGAAGGGCTTCTTCGCCTTCCGCGAAAAGGGCCTCCTGAAGGCGGTGCGCGGCGACAGCTGCAAGTATTTCTCGACCGTGCTCGGTCCGGGCAGCGACCGCTTCCACAAGGACCATTTCCACTTCGATCTGCGCGCCCGCAAATCCGGCTACCGGCATTGCAGCCTTTAGGGGCACTTGCAAAAGTTCGGGCCTGATGTCGGAATTCTCCCCGGCCGACCGTCTTTGAGACGAACAGCCAGGGAGAAACACGATGACCGCCACGATTACCGCATTCGAAAGTTCACCCGACCGCGGGCAGGGGCTGGCACGCGACATGCGTGTGCGCTGGGCGCTGGAGGAGGTCGGCAAGCCCTATGAGGTGCGCCTTCTCAGCTTCAAGGCGATGAAGCGGCCGGATCATCTCGCGCTCAATCCCTTCGGGCAGATCCCGACCTATGAGGAGGGTGATCTTGGGCTCTTCGAGTCAGGGGCGATCGTGCTGCATATCGCCGAGCAGCATCCCGGCCTGCTGCCCGAGGATGCGAATAGCAGGGCACGGGCGATCATGTGGATGTTTGCGGCGGTCGCCACGGTGGAGCCGCCGATCGTCGAGCGCTCGATGGCCGTCATCGTGGAGCGCGACAAGCCCTGGTATGCGAAACGGCTGCCGATGCTCGACGACCGTGTTCGCGCGCGGCTCGGTGAGCTCTCCCGCCATCTCGGCGATGACGAATGGCTCGATGGTGCTTTCAGCGTCGGGGATGTGATGATGATCCATGCGGTGCGCCGGCTGGAATCATCGGGCCTTCTGACGGAGTTTCCCACGCTTGCCGCCTATATCGCTCGCGGCGCGGCGCGACCGGCCTATCAACGAGCATTTGCCGCGCAGCGTGCGGTTTTCGCCGCCGCGACGGCGGGGCGCTGATGCCGGGCTCAGCTTTCCTCGGCGAGCACGACGAGATTTCTATCGGGGTCGCGAAGGCGTATCAGCCGGACATAGCTCGCCTGCTCGATATCGCCGGGCGAGACCCCGGCCGTCTCCAGCCGTTGCCGCTCGGTTTCCAGTCCGCGCACAAACAGCGTGAGTGTTCCATGGCCGGCATCGGCGGGGTTCTGGAAAAGCTGGAAGCCGGTGGTCTCGCCGTGATGCCATTCGGCCAGCCCCTCCATGGGGCGGGCATCCGGGCCACGGTTGAAGGTCGCGGCGAACCAGCGGATGCTCGCGTCGAGATCGGCGCAACTGAGATGGGCATAGATCTTGTGCAGGCCCATGGTGAAGCCTCCTTTCTTTTGCTGTCCGGGGTTAATGGGATGCGGGCGGGCGGGTTCCGCGCGGCGGCGTCTTTCCGGATTGCGGGCAAAAAAAGACCGGCGGGGCGCCGGTCAAAAAGGGGTTGGCAATCCGCCTTAGGGGGACGGTTGCCTGGAACGTCACATTCCAACATCCCGGCTGGGGCGACCGGCAGGGATGCATGCGGTGCTTCCACGGGGGAAGCGTGGCGGATGGGGCCGCCGGAGCTCCCTCAGGGTCGGGAGCAAGGCTGCTGCGAGAGCAGGGGAACGGCGGGTGCGCGGGGTGCAAAGCCGTTCCCATCAGCCTCGCGGGAACCTTGCTGGAACTCGGTCACGGTTTGATGACACGAACTTGTCTTGCCTCGTGAATTTTTTGCTGCCTGCGGGTGAAAATTGGCAAAAGACACGCCATATAGGGTGTCCTTCCGCATGACATTTCCTCTTTCTGGACCCTCCCATGGCGCCCATCGTCTCCATTCGCAATCTCACCAAGAGTTACGCATCCGGGTTCAACGCGCTGAAAGGCGTCGATCTCGATATCGAGCAGGGCGAAATCCTTGCGCTGCTCGGGCCGAACGGCGCCGGCAAGACGACGATGATCTCCATCATCTGCGGCATCGTCACGCCGAGCGGCGGTACGGTCACCGTCGGTGGCCATGACATTCTCAGCGACTACCGCAAGACGCGCTCCATCATCGGACTGGTGCCGCAGGAGCTGACGCTCGATGCCTTCGAGACGGTCGAGAACACCGTCGCCTTCTCGCGCGGCCTGCATGGCTGCGCGCCGAACCCGGCGCTGATCGAACGCATCCTGAAAGACCTCTCGCTCTACGACAAGAAGGACACGATGCTGCGCCATCTGTCAGGCGGCATGCGCCGGCGCGTGCTGATCGCCAAGGCGCTGTCCTACGAGCCGAAGGTGCTGTTCCTCGATGAACCCACGGCGGGCGTCGACGTTTCCTTGCGCAAGGACATGTGGCAGCTCGTCGAGCGGCTGCGCGCCAACGGCGTGACGATCATCCTGACGACGCATTACATCGAGGAGGCGGAAGAGATCGCCGACCGTATCGGTGTCATCAACCACGGCCAGATCCTGCTCGTGGAGGAGAAGAAGGCGCTGATGGCCAAGCTTGGCCGCAAGCAGATGACCGTCGAGCTTGCCGAGCCCATCGCTGCCATTCCCGATGCGCTGTCGCCCTATGGGCTTGTGCTTTCGGGCGAGGGCACGCGGCTGACCTATGAATTCGTATCGTCCGGCGAGCGGACGGGCATCTCGTCGCTGCTCTCGGCACTCTCGCAGTGCGGATTGCGGGTCAAGGACATATCCACCGAGCAGAGTTCGCTGGAAGACATCTTCGTGGAGCTGGTGGGAGAGGGCAAATGAACTTCGAGGCGATCAAGTCTATCTATGCATTCGAGATGGCGCGCACGCGCCGCACGCTGCTCCAGAGCATCGTCTCGCCCGTCATCACCACCTCGCTCTATTTCATCGTCTTCGGCGCAGCCATCGGCTCGCGCATGCAGGAGGTGAACGGCGTGTCCTACGGCGCCTTCATCGCGCCCGGCCTCATCATGCTGACGCTGCTCAACCAGTGTATCGGCAACGGCTCCTTCGGTATCTATTTCCCGAAATTCACCGGCACGATCTATGAAATCCTGTCGTCGCCGATCTCGATGATCGAGATCGTCATCGGCTATGTCGGGGCGGCCGCGACCAAGGGCCTGATCGTCGGCACGATCATCCTGATCACCGCCTCGCTCTTCGTCGATATCTCGATCAAGCATCCCTTCATGATGGTGCTGTTCTTCGTGCTGACGGCCGTCAGCTTCTCGCTGTTCGGCTTCATGATCGGCATCTGGGCGAAGGATTTCGAGCAGCTCAACCTGTTCCCGATGCTGATCATTCCGCCGCTCGTCTTCCTCGGCGGCTCTTTCTACTCGATCGAAATGCTGCCGCCCTTCTGGCAGACGGTCAGCCATTTCAACCCGGTGCTCTATCTCGTCTCGGGCTTCCGCTGGAGTTTCTACGAGATCGCCGACGTCAACCCGATCGTCAGCCTCGTGACGGTGCTCGGCTTCCTCGTCGTCTGCCTGTCGATAACAGCCTGGATCTTCAAGACCGGGTACAAGCTGAAGAACTGATCCCTGCCCCAAGGGGGCGTTGACCGTCCCGTGGTGTGCCCTTATCGCTCGCGCCATCCTTCGTGAGGCGCGAGCGAGTCGATTATGTCCAGACCGGTAAACTCCATCCCCGCGACGGTCTGGGTGCTCGGCGTCGTCAGCCTGTTGATGGATATCTCCTCGGAGATGGTGCAGACGCTCTTGCCCTTCTATCTCGTCAGCGGTCTCGGTGCGTCGGCGGTCTTCGTCGGCTTCGTCGAAGGACTTGCCGTTGCGATCGCAACCATCACCAAACTCTTCTCCGGCATCCTTGCCGACCGCATGGCGCAGCGGAAGCCGCTGGCCGTGCTCGGCTACGGCCTCGGTGCCGTTTCAAAGCTGATCTTTCCGCTTGCCACCTCCATGGGTTGGATCGTCGCGGCCAAGGCCGTCGACCGCGTCGGCAAGGGCATTCGCGGCACGCCGCGCGACGCACTGATCGCCGACGTGACGCCGGCGGAGCTGCGCGGTGCGAGCTTCGGGCTGCGCAAGTCGCTCGACACGGTCGGTGGTTTCGTCGGGCCGCTCGTCGCCATCGGGCTGATGATCCTGCTTGGCGGCGATGTGCTCGCCATCTACTGGATCGCGGTCATCCCGGCTTTTCTGGCTGTTCTGCTGCTGATCGTCGGGGTGCGCGAGCCCAAGGCGCCGTATCAGCCGAAGGCCGGCGGACTGCCGCGGCTTGCCGATATCGTCAGGCTGAACGGCGCGGTGTGGATGGTGATCGGTGCGGCTTCGCTCCTGACGCTGGCGCGGTTCAGCGAGGCCTTCCTGCTGCTGAAATCGCAGGAGGCGGGGTTTGCGCCGGCCTGGATCCCCATCACCATGGTGATCATGCATGCGGTCTATGGCCTGACCGCCTATCCTGTCGGGGCGCTCTCGGACCGCATCGGGCGGTCCGGGCTTTTGATCGCCAGCCTGTTCGTGCTGATCGCCGCCTATGGGACGCTCGCCTACACGGCAAGCGTTTCCCTCTTCATCGCCGGCATCGTGCTCTGGGGGCTGCATATGGGGCTGTCGCAGGGGCTGCTTGCCACGCTGATCGCCGACACCGCGCCCAAACATCTCAAGGGCACCGCTTTCGGCGTCTTCAACCTCATCACCGGCATCGTCGTGCTGCTCGGCAATGTCGCTGCCGGCTGGATCTGGGATAACCATGGTTCCGGCGCGACATTTCTCACCGGTGTTGTGCTGTCGAGCGTGACGGTTCTGATCGCGGCACCGATGCTGCAGCGGATCAAACGCCCGGCGTGATAAGCCGTTTCCTTTCTTTCGGTGTCGGGCTAAGGTCCGCGCCGTAGGCACCGTCCTGCTGACCCAAACAACAACGGGCAAATCTTCGGCCGGCACCGTCCGGCGGGACACACACCGTTGCAAGCGGAGGTTCTGCGATGACTGACATCGCCGATCACGGTGTCCGGTTCGGACGAATAGCGGCCATGCTGCCCGTCAAGGACATGGCGAAGGCCGAGGCGTTTTACACCGATGTCCTTGGTTTCAAAAAAGTCTTCGAAAATGGCAATCCCGTCGGCTTCATGATCCTGAAGCGGGATGCGGGTGAGCTGCATCTGACGCTGCAGCCGACCTACAAGGCGCCGGCTTTCAATGTGGCGCATATGATGGTGGACGATGTCGATGCGCTGCATGCGGCATGCCAGACCTATGGCCTGCGGATCATCAAGCGCCTTCAGGACAAGGACTACGGCCTGCGCGCCTTCGTCTTCGCCGATCCCGATGGCAACCGCATCGATGTCGGGCAACCGATCTAGCCGCAGCAGGGAACGGGGCGGCGGCGCCGTCCCGTTTCAGTCCTTCAGCCGCAGCTCGTCGCGGGTGATCTCGATGGAGCCGAGGGTTTCCAGGAAGCTCATGCCGAGCAGGCTCTGGTCGAGCTGGCCGGGCTGGGTGACCATGCCGCGGATCGTGCCACGCATGATGGGGCCGATGGCGACCTGGCGCAGCGTCACGGGGGCGGCCATGGCGCGGCCGTTGGCGGTGGAGACTTCGATGGAGAAGACGAGATTGTCGGCGTTGATGCCGAGCCGCATCGCATCGTCATAGGTGAGCACGATGGAGCTTGCGCCGGTATCGACCATCATGCGCAGCGGCGTGCCGTCGATGCTGACATCTGCTTCGAAATGGCCGGAGACGCCTTTGTTGATGACGAGAATCTGTTCGCCGCCGGCGCCTGTCGTCACCACGGCGCGGCCGGGGATGAGGCCCGCCGTCAGCCGGTTGCCGACTTGCTGGAGATCGAAGCGGTAGAGATAGCCGGTCGCGAGCGCCAGGATGATCAGCAGCCAGATCGCGGCCTGGCGCAGGCTTTCGCCCCATTGCCGGCGGCTGGCGAGAATGCCGGCGCCCATCATCGTGCCGATCGCCGAAAGCGTGACGAGGCGGCCGAAATCGTTGTTGTCGATGCCGAGCGTGCGGCCGCCGTCGTGGTTGAGGATCAGCAGCACGAGGCCGGCGCCGAGAATGCCAAGCAGGATATAGAGCCTCATACCTCGCCGCGCTCCCGCGCCATGCGTGTACGGCGGGTTTCGCGCCG
>CBFGOD010000019.1:0-19823 GCA_965650295.1 uncultured Shinella sp.
GACGCTTGGCCATTCCAACCAGTTCGTCGAGGGCATCACCTCGGGCCGGGGCTTCATCGTGCTGGCCGTGGTTGTTTTCGCACGATGGTCGCCGATCGGCGCCTTCTTCGTCTCGCTGCTGTTCGGCCTGTTCTATGCCTTGCAGCTCATGCTCCAGGCGCAGGCATCGATCATCGTGCCCTATCAGGTCCTGCAGGCGCTCCCCTACATCATGACGATCATCACGCTCGTCGTGCTCCGCGGCAAGGGCGCTGCTCCCAGCAAGCTCGGCCAGCCCTACGAGATGAGGTAACGGACATGTCCCAGAAACCCTTCCTGCGCATCGACAACATCCGCAAGCGCTTCGGCCCGATCATCGCCAGCGACGGCGTGTCGCTCGAAATCGAAGAGGGCGAGATCCACTCGCTGCTCGGCGAAAACGGGGCGGGCAAGAGCGTGCTGATGAGCATGATCTGCGGCATGGTGCGGCCCGACGAAGGCGAGATCGTCTTCAAGGGCGAAACCGTGCGCTTCAACAGCCCGCGCGAGGCGATCCGCCAGCGCATCGGCATGGTGCACCAGCATTTCATGCTCGTGCCAAACCTGACGGTGGCGGAAAACTACATCCTCGGCCAAGGCTCGGCGCTGCGCATCATCAACGACATGGACAAGGTCCATGCGAAGATCCGCGAACTCTCCGACCGCTATGCGCTGGACGTGCGCCCCGACGCCATCATCGAGGACCTTTCGGTGGGCGAGCAGCAGCGCGTCGAGATCCTGAAGGTGCTGTTCCACGGCATCGACCTGCTCATCCTCGACGAGCCGACCGCCGTTTTGACCCCGCAGGAGACCGACCGGCTGCTCTCGCTGATGGGCGACCTCGTCAAGGACGGCAAGACCGTCGTCTTCATCTCGCACAAGCTCGACGAGGTGATGCGCGTCAGCAACCGCATCAGCGTCATGTGCGACGGGCGCGTGGTGCACACCGTCAATGTCGGCGAGACCAATGCGCGCGAACTTGCCCGCATGATGGTCGGCCGCGACGTGCGCGTGGAGCTGCCGCGCAGCCCCGAACCGCCCGGCCGCACCGTGCTCTCGGTGGAAAACCTGACCTGCCGCGCCGAGACCGGCCTGCCCGCCGTGCGTGACGTCAGCCTCAATGTGCGCGCCGGCGAGATCGTCGGTATTGCCGGCGTCTCCGGCAACGGCCAGACGGAATTGTCGCTGGCATTGTCCGGCCTGCTGCCAGTGGATAGCGGCCGCGTCATGCTGAACGGCAAGGACATTACCGGCCTCGACCCCGCCACGATCAATGCCAGCAGCTTCTCCCACATCCCGGAAGACCGCCACAAACACGGCATCATCGCCTCGATGTCGCTCAGCGAAAACACCATCCTCCAGCGCTACGACCAGAAGCCTTTCGCCAACGGCGGCATGCTGAACCGCGGCGTGATCGGCGAGCATACCCGCGACCTGATCAAGCGCTTCCGCGTGAAGAGCCGCGACGAGAACCAAGCGATCGGCGCGCTTTCGGGCGGCAACCAGCAGAAGCTGGTCGTCGCACGTGAACTCGCCCGCAACCCGGACTTCATCCTCGTCAACCAGCTCGCCCGCGGCATCGATATCGGCGCCATGGAATTCGTGATGGAGGAGATGCTGAAACAGCGTGACAACGGCCGCGCTATCCTGCTCATCTCCACCGAACTCGAAGAGCTCTTCGCGATCTGCGACCGTATCCTGGTCATGTTCCACGGCGAAATCCTCGGCGAACTGCCGCCGGACCGCACCCGTCTCGACGAACTCGGCCTGCTGATGGCGGGCCAGACGGAACAACCGGCGCTGGCGAGCTAGACAGGAGAGAAACGGCAAGGTTTGATGGACGCTGCATAACAGGAGGCCTCCGTATTCATGAACATCACCCTGCGGCAACTCAGGGCTTTCATCGCGGTGGCCGAACTCGGCCAGTTCAATCTCGCCGCCCGAAACCTGCATCTCACCCAATCGGCGGTCAGCATCCTCATCCGCGACCTGGAATCCGGAATCGGCGTGCGCCTATTCGACAGGCACACGCGCATGGTCTCGCTCACCCTGGTCGGCCAGGAGTTTCTGCCGCAGGCGCGAAAGATCCTGAAAGATCTGGAGCTTGCGGTCGGCGATGTGCGCGACAACGCTTCTCTGAAGCGTGGCCAGGTGACGATCGCCGCAGCCATCGTGCTTGCCGCCACGATCGTGCCGCCGATCATCGCGCGGTTCATGCGCATGTATCCGGAAATCTCGGTGAACATCAGAGACATGCCGGAAGAGCAGATCACCCCGGCATTGAAGCGGAACGAGGTGGACATCGCCGTCGGCACACTGTCGGAAGACGACCCGGAAATCACGGCGACCCCGCTCCTGCGCGACAAGCTGATGTTCATGTGCCGGGAAGATCATCGTTTTGCACGGCGCAAGTCCGTGCGCTGGGCGGAATTGAAGGATGAAACCCTCATCACACTCGCCGCCGCCAATCCGCTGCGCAGCATCGTCGAGCACAATCTCATCCGCGTGGTGCCGAACTACCGGCCGAAATACGAGGTGCGCTTCTCGACGACCGCCATCAGCATGATCGCCGCCGGCATGGGCGTCGCCGTACTGCCGGAGAATTCGAGCCAGCTCGCTTCCGCCGTGCGCGTGACCACGGTCGATCTCGTCGATCCCCATGTCATGCGCGACGTCTCGCTTCTGCAGCGCCGCCATCACAGCCTGTCGCCGGCTGCGGAGCACCTGAAAGCCGTATTCATCGCGAGCGCCGCCGAACGCACGGGCTTTATGGACCGCGACGGCAAGGAGTAGCTTTTCTCCTAGCGCAGAAAGCCTGTTGATCCCTCGGAATGCGTCTGGACGGCGCACCCGTGATCACGCTTTAACGGAGGGTGAGGAACGCGATTTCCATCCTTCAGCCTGCCGATCGGACGACAATGCCAATTCATGAACTTGCAGCCCTCGGGGCCGCGGCCTGCTGGGCCTTGACGGGGCTGATCTCGGCGGGACCTGCCGGTCATCTCGGCGCACCGACCTTCAACCGTGTCCGCCAGATTTTCGTCACGGGACTGTTGACGCTCTACGTACTCGTCACCGGTGCGTGGCGCGAGCTGGACGCGGCGACGGTCACGCCGTTGCTGCTGTCCGGCTTCATCGGCATCTTTATCGGCGATACCCTGCTTTTCTCCACGCTCAACCGCGTCGGCCCACGCCGCTCCGGCATCCTGTTCGCGCTGAATGCACCGATCGCCGCCCTGCTTGGCTGGCTGGTGCTGGGCGAGGCGCTGTCCCTCTCGGCTGTCGCGGGCATCGCGGTGACGGCTGTGGGCGTCTTCCTCGCCATCATCTTCGGCAAGCGCAAGGCGCAGATGCATGAATGGGAGAAGATCAAGGGGCCGCTGTGGATCGGCGTGCTGCTGGGGCTGGGTGCTGCGACCGGTCAGGCCATCGGCTCGATCATCGCGCGGCCCGTCATGGAAACCGGGCTCGACCCGTTCGTCGCCTCGCTGCTGCGCGTCGGCGTCGCGGCCGCCTGTCTCAGCGTCATGGCGCAGCTGCCGATCGCCTCCGTCAAGCCGAAGGGACCGCTGACCCTGAAAGTGCTGGCGATGACGGCACTGACCGGCTTCACCGCCCTTGCCATCGGCATGACGCTGCTGCTTTTTGCCCTTTCGGGCGGCAAGGTCGGCATCGTCTCGACGCTCTCGGCCACCTCCCCCGCCATCATTCTTCCCATGCTGTGGCTGCGGACGGGAGAACGGCCGGCGGCCGGCGCCTGGGCGGGGGCTGCCCTCGTCATTCTCGGCATGGGGCTGATCTTCATTCGATAGCGCTTGTTCATGCCGGCGTGCGAAAAGCTGCTGGACAAGCAGAATCTAACGGTCGCCGAGGCCCATGGCCTCGGCGGGATGCACCGCTCCTACAGCCAGCCATTCTTGCGGAACCGCCAATAGAGGAAGCTGCAGGTGGCCACGATGGCGGTGAGCACCATCGGGTAGCCGTATTCCATCCTGAGTTCCGGCATATCGGAAAAGTTCATGCCATAGATGCCGGCGAGCGCCGTCGGCACGGCGAGGATCGCCGCCCAGGAGGCGAGCTTCTTGGAAATCGCCGTTTCCTGGCTCTGGCCGACCAGCAGGCTCGCCTCGAAGGCGAAGGCCAGCACTTCGCGCAGGCTGTCGATCTTTTCCTGCACCGTGCGGATATGGTCGGTCACGTCGCGAAACAGCGGATGCATCGCTGCCTGAATTTGCGGCAGATCGGAACTGGTCAGCCGCCGGCAGACCTCCACCAGCGGCAGCGCGGCGTTGCGCAGGCGTAAGAGATCGCGCCGCATCATGTAGAGCCGCTCGATTTCCGGCCCGGTCATCGGCTTGAGCAGCACCTTGTCCTCGATTTCCTCGACCTCGTATTCGAGCTGCTCCAGCACCGGCATATAATTGTCGACGATGAAATCGAGGATGGCGTAGAGCACGAAATCCTCACCCTTCGCCAGAGAATGCGGGCAGGTCTCCCAATGCTGGCGCACGGTCGCATAGGAGGTGGACGGGCCGTGCCGCACGCTGACGATATAGCCCTTGCCGACGAAGAGATGCGTTTCGCCGAAGATGACGCGGCGATCGATCAGCTGCGCGGTGCGCGCCACGATGAACAGGGCATCGCCATATTGCTCGAGCTTGGGGCGCTGATGCGGATGCTCGGCGTCTTCGATGGCGAGATCATGCAGGTGGAACTGTGCCTGCACGCGTAAAAGAAGCTCGCGGCTCGGCTCCAAAAGCCCGATCCAGACGACATGGCCTTCCTTCGCCGCCCAGGCGCCGGCCTCCTCGATGGGGATATCGGCAATGCGCCGCCCGGCCATGTAGACGCTGGAGGCAACGATGCCTTCTTCAGGAGAGACGGGTGTGAACGTGCGCGCGTGATCCATCATCCCCTCCGTCTGGCCAGCCGTCACCGATGGGGCTGACGTCGCCGGACGCTAATTTAGCCTAGATTCGTAAATGCTTCGAGGAAAAGCTTGATCTTTGCAAAGCGAGAGACGGCTCTGCCTATCACCTCACACCACGCCGCCTAATTTTTAAGCACATCGCCTCTTCCTTGCGCGATGCCGGCACACTCCAGGCAGATCAGGTCGCGACAAAGCGAAAAATTCCGCCGATTTTCATGCCAATCTCAATCTGGCACGGCGTATGCATATGACAGATCAGTGGCTGCCGACAGGATGTCCGGTGGTCTTGGAACCAAGCGTCACGTGAGAGAACGAAATGACCAAGTTTAAGCTCGAATACATCTGGCTCGACGGCTGCAAGCCCACCCCGAACCTGCGCGGCAAGACCCTCATCAAGGAATTCGACGCTTTCCCGACGCTCGACCAGCTCCCGAACTGGGGCTTCGATGGTTCCTCGACCCAGCAGGCCGAAGGCTCCAGCTCCGATTGCGTGCTGAAGCCGGTCGCGTCCTATCCGGATCCCGAGCGCAAGAACGGCGTTCTCGTGCTTTGCGAAGTCATGATGCCCGACGCAAAGACCCCGCATCCGTCCAACACCCGCGCTTCGATCCTCGACGACGACGGCGCCTGGTTCGGCTTCGAGCAGGAATACTTCTTCTACCAGAACGGCCGCCCGGTCGGCTTCCCGGATGCCGGCTTCCCCGCTCCGCAGGGCCCGTATTACTGCGGCGTCGGCTTCAGCAATGTCGGCGCCGTCGCCCGCAAGATCGTCGAAGAGCATCTCGACATCTGCCTGGCCGCCGGCATCAACCATGAAGGCATCAATGCCGAAGTGGCCAAAGGCCAGTGGGAATTCCAGGTCTTCGGCAAGGGCTCGCGCAAGGCCGCCGACGAAATCTGGCTCGCCCGCTACCTGCTGCAGCGCCTGACGGAAAAGTACGGCATCGACGTCGAATACCATTGCAAGCCGCTCGGCGACACCGACTGGAACGGCTCGGGCATGCATGCCAACTTCTCGACCGAATACATGCGCGAAGTCGGCGGCAAGGCCTATTTCGAAGACCTGATGGACGCATTCGCCGAAGCGCGCGCCGACCACATCGCCGTCTACGGCCCCGACAACCACATGCGCCTGACCGGCAAGCATGAGACCGCTTCGATCCACCAGTTCAGCTACGGCGTGGCTGACCGCGGCGCCTCGATCCGCGTCCCGCACAGCTTCGTCAACAACGACTACAAGGGCTATCTCGAAGACCGCCGCCCGAACTCGCAGGGCGACCCCTACCAGATCGCTTCGCAGATCCTGAAGACGATCGCCACGGTCCCGACCGACGTCGAAAACCGTCAGGCCGCCTGATATTTCAGCCTTCCAACAAAACGCCCCTGGAAACGCCTCGCCTCGTGCGGGGCGTTTTCTTTTGGGCTCACGAGGCAGCGCATCAGTTTTGAAAGGACTGCCTCCCATGATCTATCTGAAAAACACCCCTTGAAACCGTGCGCGGGAGGGGTGAGTAAAGCGGGAAGCGTTCCTATATGGAGATTTGCCGATTCCGGCAGAACGATCTCCTCCCGTCAAACAAGGTTGAATTTCATGACCGAAAAATCACCCAGCGACAATTTCCCTGCCGGTTACCAGCCGCCCAAGGTGTGGGAATGGGAACAGGGCAATGGCGGCGCCTTCGCCAATATCAACCGCCCGACCGCCGGCGCGATTGAAGACAAGGATCTGCCGGTCGGAAAGCACCTGCTGCAGCTCTATTCGCTGGCCACGCCGAACGGCGTCAAGGTCGGCATCATGCTGGAGGAGCTTCTCGCCGCCGGTCACAAGGATGCGGAATATGATGCCTGGCCGATCCGCATCGGCAATGGCGACCAGTTCGGCTCCGGCTTCGTCGACGTCAACCCGAATTCCAAGATCCCGGCGCTGATGGACCATGCGCCGAAGGGCGGTGGCGCGCCGGTGCGCGTGTTCGAATCCGCCTCGATCCTGCTCTATCTTGCCGAAAAATACGGCGCCTTCCTGCCGAGCGATCTGCGCGCCCGCACGGAAACCTTCAACTGGCTGTTCTGGCAGATGGGCTCCGCGCCCTTCCTCGGCGGCGGCTTCGGCCATTTCTACGCCTATGCGCCGATCCACATCAAATACGCCATCGACCGCTACGCCATGGAAGTGAAGCGCCAGCTCGACGTGCTCGACCGGCATCTCGCCGACAACCAATATGTGGCCGGCGCCGACTACACGATCGCCGACATGGCGATCTGGCCGTGGTATGGTGGCCTCGCACTCGGGCAGGCTTACGGCGATGCCGGCACTTTCCTCAATGTGCAAAGCTACAAGAACGTCCAGCGCTGGACGGCCGAGATCGCCGCGCGCCCCGCCGTCAAGCGCGGCCGCATGGTCAACAAGCTGACCGGCGATCCGTCCGAACAGCTGCATGAACGCCACGACGCCTCCGACTTCGATACGAAGACGCAGGACAAGATCGGCCAGAACGGAACCTGAGGACCATGGGAAAAGCGACCCTGCCCGACATGATCAAACACCGCGGCTTTCCCTCGGGCATGCCAGGCACCGGTGTCCAGTTCACCATCCGCCGCGCCAATCCGCGTGGGGTGACGCCCGTCAAGGCGCTGCCCCGCAAGGCACGCGCGGGAACCGCCGAATACCGTATCGACGCCGCCTTTGTGCATGCGCTCTGGCATCACTTCGGGGCAGAGCCTTTCGAACGCGGCAATCTCGATGCCGCACGCCTCAGCTTGCTCTTCGGTCGTGAAGTCGTGGCGGCGGACAAGGAGTTCGATCCGCTGTCCTACGAGGCGATGCTGCAGATCAATGAGCGTGTCGCCCGCCAGAGCTTTCCGGAAGCCTTCGACGACGTCTTCGAGGTCTGAACGACAGCGCTACTTCAGCGCAAGAACCACCGACCCGGCCACCGGGTCGGTCACGCCGAGCCCGCCGCCGAGATCCTCGAGGGTCGCGCGAAAACTGTCGAGCGTGGCAATCATCTGCGGCCGGGACCCAGCCAGCGCGTCCATGCTCTCCCACTCGGCGACGATGCAGTAGCGCCCCTCGCCCGACTGGATGATATTGGCATGGCGCAAGCCCGGCCAGTCGGCGACGACATTGCGGTGGGCATCGAGGAAGGCCGCCTCCATGCCCGGTTTGACTTTAAAACGCACGACATTGAATGCGGTCATGGCAGCCTCCGGTGCGGTTGAAAACGGTGTTGTCCGCAAGCCGCCAGATTACCACGCCCAAAGAATGAGAAAAAGCTAAAATAACCGCCGCCGAAGCACGAGGTAGACCGCTCCTGCGCTCATGATAGCCAAGGCATACCAGGTCAGCGCATAGACCAGATGGCTGTTGCGGAAGGTCACGACCGTCAGGCCGCCAATCGGCAGGCCGCCCATATTGGGTGTGGCATCCGCATCGATGAAATAGGGTTCCACGTCGGCCAGTCCCTTCATCGCCGCGATGGCCTCGACATCACGGGAGAACCAGCGGTCGCCTGCCGGATCGTTGGCGCGCAGGAAGGCCCCGCCGGGTTCGCTCAGGCGCAGAAGCCCCGTCACGGAGACCGGGCCGGCAGCCAGTTCACTGGCAAGGCGCGCCTCGGGAGAACGCTTGTCCGCGGGCACGAAGCCGCGGTTGACGAGAAGGGTCGAGCCATCGGCCTGCCGCAGTGGAGTCACGACCCAGAAACCGGCTCCGCGTTCCGTGACGGCTTGCACCAGCACCGTTTTCGCATGATCGAAGAAGCCGATTGCGGTGACGCGGCGGTACTCGTCCTCCGCCGGATCGACAGCACCCGAAGGTGCCGGAACCGGATCGGCATGGATGCGCGCGTCCACACGGGCGATGAGGTCCAGCTTCCAGAACAGGCGCTGCACCTGCCAGGTGCCAAGCGCGACGAAGGCCGCGACGAGGCAAAGCAGGAAGACCGTCAAAGCCAGCCGGCTGCGGGAGGACGGCTTGTCCTCCCTGCCAGGCTCATGATCCGCGCTCATCGCCACGTCAGGGCATGTTCTTCATCATCTCGTGGGTCATCGGCATCATGTTGGCATTGAGGTGATGCATGACCCAGAGCGAGCCGGCGAGCGCGATGCCGACGATGATCAGCGTGAAAATCAGCGCCATCATGGTCCAGCCGCCTTCCGAGCGGGTGTTCATGTGCAGGAAATAGACCATGTGCACGATGATCTGCACGACGCCGATGCCCATGACGAGAACCGCGGTGAAGAGCTTGCTGTCGAGCACGCCGCCCATGACCAGCCAGAACGGAATGGCCGTCAGGATGATCGAGAGCAGGAAGCCGATCATGTAGCCCTTGAAGGAGCCGTGGCTGGCGCCGTCCCCGTGATCGTGGCCATGGTGATCGTGGCCGTGATGGGCGTGGTCGTGAGTGGGGTTCGCGCTCATCCGAGGACTCCGAGCAGATAGACGAAGGAGAAGACGCCGATCCAGATGACGTCGAGGAAGTGCCAGAACATGGAGAGGCACATCAGCCGGCGGCGATTTTCAGGCGTGAGCCCGCGCTTCTTGACCTGCACCATCAGCGTGATCAGCCAGATCGTGCCGAAGGTCACGTGCAGGCCGTGCGTACCGACCAGCGTGAAGAAGGATGACAGGAAGGCCGAACGGGTCGGACCGGCGCCTTCGAGGATCAGATGGTAGAACTCGTAGAGCTCGAGCGCCAGGAAGGCCGCGCCGAAGACGCCGGTGATGCCGAGCCAGACCAATGTCTCCATCTTGGCGTTGCGCTCCATCTGGAGCATCGCAAAGCCGTAGGTGATGGAAGAGAGCAACAGCATCGCCGTGTTGATGGCGACGAGGTTGAGGTCGAAGAGATCGGCCGGCGACGGACCGGCGGCATAGTTGCGGCCAAGCACGCCATGCGTTGCGAAAAGCACGGCGAAGATCAGGCAGTCGCTCATCAGGTAGAGCCAGAAACC
Organism: uncultured Shinella sp.; assembly: GCA_965650295.1. Lineage (GTDB taxonomy): Bacteria > Pseudomonadota > Alphaproteobacteria > Rhizobiales > Rhizobiaceae > Shinella. The sequence continues at coordinate 9,902 of CBFGOD010000019.1, forward strand.
CAGCATGGTGCTGTTTTCCGGGTGGTGCTCTTCCTTGAGGTAGAAGACCGGCTTTTCGTCCGGGTTATGGACTTGGGTCGCGCTCATGGGCTCAGGTCCGTTCTGCAAGCAGCGTCGTGCGCGCATCTTCCGTCGCCGTCACGGTCTCGACGGGGATGAAGAAGTCACGATCGTAATTGAAGGTATGGGCGATCGACACCGCGATGATGGCGATGAAGGAAACCGCCGCCAGCCACCAGATGTACCAGATCAGCGCGAAGGCGAGCACGATGCTGATGCCGGCGAGGATGACGCCCGTGCCGGTGTTCTTCGGCATATGGATCGGGCGGAAGCCTTCGGTCGGGCGCTCATAGCCGCGGTTCTTCATGTCGTACCAGCCGTCATGGTCATGCACGACGGGCGTGAAGGCGAAATTGTAATCCGGCGGCGGCGAGGAGGTCGACCATTCCAGGGTACGGCCGTTCCAAGGGTCACCGCTGTCGCAGCGCAGTTGGTCACGCTTGAGATAGCTGACGACGAGCTGGATCACGAAGGAGGCGATGCCGATGGCGATCAGGCCTGCACCGAAGGCGGCGATGATGAACCAGATTTGCAGCGACGGATCCTCGAACTGGCTGACGCGGCGGGTGACGCCCATCAGGCCGAGCACATAGAGCGGCATGAAGGCGAAGAAAAAGCCGATCTGCCAGAACCAGAAGCTCATCTTGCCCCAGAAGGGATCGAGCTTGTAGCCGAAGGCCTTCGGGAACCAGTAGACGACGCCCGCCATCAGGCCGAACAGCACGCCGCCGATGATGACATTGTGGAAGTGGGCAATCAGGAACAGCGAGTTGTGCAGCACGAAATCGGCCGGCGGGATCGCGAGCATCACGCCCGTCATGCCACCGATGACGAAGGTCACCATGAAGCCGATCGTCCAGAGCATCGGCACCTCGTAGCGAATGCGCCCGCGATACATGGTGAAGAGCCAGTTGAACATCTTCGCGCCCGTCGGGATCGAGATGATCATCGTCGTGATGCCGAAGAACGCGTTGACCGAGGCGCCCGAGCCCATCGTGAAGAAGTGGTGCAGCCACACGATGTAGGAGAGGATCATGATCACGCAGGTCGCATAGACCATCGAGGCATAGCCGAAGAGGCGCTTGCCGCAGAAGGTCGCGACGACCTCGGAGAAAATGCCGAAGGCCGGCAGCACGAGAATGTAGACTTCCGGATGGCCCCAGATCCAGATGAGGTTGATATACATCATCGGGTTGCCACCAAGGTCATTGGTGAAGAAGTTCGTGTCGACATAGCGGTCGAGCGACAGCAGCGCGAGCGTGGCTGTCAGGATCGGGAAGGTCGCGACGATCAGGATGTTCGTGCAGAGCGAGGTCCAGGTGAAGATCGGCATCTTCATGAAGGTCATGCCCGGTGCACGCATTTTCACGATGGTCGCGATCAGGTTGATGCCCGACAAGGTCGTGCCGACACCGGCCACCTGAAGGCCCCAGATATAATAGTCGACACCGACGCCGGGACTGTAATCCACGCCAGAAAGCGGCGGATAGGCCAGCCAGCCGGTGCGCGCGAATTCGCCGACAAACAGCGACATCATGATGATGATGGCGCCGGCCGTGGTCATCCAGAAGGAGAAATTGTTGAGGAACGGGAAGGAAACGTCGCGCGCGCCGATCTGCAACGGCACGACATAGTTCATGAAGCCGGTGACGAAGGGCATCGCCACGAAGAAGATCATGATCACGCCATGCGCGGTGAAGATCTGGTCGTAGTGATGCGGGTTGAGATAACCCTCGTTGCCGTTGAAGGCGATCGCCTGCTGGATGCGCATCATGATCGCGTCGGCAAAGCCGCGCAGCAGCATGATGATGGCGAGGATGATGTACATGATGCCGATCTTCTTGTGATCGACACTCGTGAACCACTCGTTCCAGAGGTAGCCCCAGAGTTTGAACTTCGTGATGAGCGCCAGAACCGCGAGGCCGCCGACGGCTACGGCCGCGAAGGTCACGACGAGGATGGGCTCGTGATAGGGGATCGCTTCAAGGGAAAGCCGACCGAAGAGGAATTTCGTGAGGCTGATGTCACCGAACATGGGATCGTCCAATAGCTTATCGAGTGTGCATCCGCGTCAGGCGCGGATGCCATGAAATCCTGGTTTTGACCGCATCATCCGACGCCGGAGCGATGCCGCCCCGGCCGGAAATGCCCTAGTGCGACTGGTGCGCATCGTGGTTCATCGTGGCCGGTTCCTCGATGCCTTCGGCGGGCTCCTCGCTGCGCGCGGCATTGCCGGTTTCCGGGAATGTGGCGGCGGGCGCCTCCTCCGCGGTGTGCCGGTTGTCGTGCTCCAGCTTGGCCTTGTTCTCGTGGCTCTCCTTGCCGGCACCGCCCATCATGTCGATATGCATCATGTCCTTCATGCACATCTGCCCCTCGCGGGCGCACATGTTGAGCACGGCTTCGTAAAGCCCGTTCTCGACGGTCGCGTAATAGCGCACCGGCTCCTTGGTGCTCGGCTTTTCGAGCTTCAGATAGGCGTCGCGGTTGAGCGCCGTGCCGTTCTGTTTCACGCGGGCGACCCAGGCATCGAAACCGGCCTGATCCACGCCGTGAAACTTGAAGCGCATGTGGGAGAAGCCGTCGCCGCTGTAGTTGGACGACAGGCCCTCATACTCGCCGGCCTTGTTGATGACGGCGTGCAGCTTCGTCTCCATGCCCGGCATCGTGTAGATCATGCCGGCAAGGGCGGGAACGTAGAAAGCGTTCATCACCGAGGAGGCGGTGAGCTTGAAATTGATCGGCACATCGACGGGTGCCGCCATCTCGTTGACGGTAGCAATGCCGTATTCCGGATAGAAAAACAGCCACTTCCAGTCGAGCGCCACGACTTCGACGGTGATCGGCTTCACCGCTTCGGTGACAGGCCGGGCCGCATCGATCCGGTCGAGCGGACGATAGGGATCGAGCTTGTGCGTGCTCACCCAGGTGATCGCGCCGAGCGCGATGATGATGGCGAGCGGCGCCGACCAGATGATCACTTCGAGGCCGGTCGAGTGATGCCATTCGGGATCATATTTTGCCGCCGTGTTCGACTGGCGGTAACGCCAGGCGAAGAACAGCGTCAGGAAAATCACGGGCACGATGATGACGAGCATCAGGATCGTCGAGATGACGATGAGGTCTCTTTGCTGCGCCGCAATATCGCCGGATGGCGACATGACGACCAGATTGCACCCCGAAAGGGTAGTCATCATCAGGGCAAAAAGGGTGAATCTTCGGGCTAAACTGAATTGCTTCGGCATTTCGGCCTCAACTTGCGTTCTGTCTAGTCGGCAATAATCGGGCACGACCACGGTTGGAAATGAGGTCCATCGTCGCAGCGCAGCATTCTGTCGCAGGAGGTTAGTCAATCAGGGACTATCTGTCGATGCGCGTTTGTACTAGCGCATTAGAAATGCCCGTTATCAATTTCGGCACCCGGGGCGAATGTGCTCCGGTCCGTGATCTCTCCTTGATATCGGACGCCGATTGATCAACATTCTAACCACATGACGCAAATCCGCGCGGAGGAGTTCATGAGTTCGGCCACCCAACATCCCACATCGTCCGGTCTCGAACGGGATGCGCGTCGCATGCACGACGACGACAAGCCGCTGTCGCCGGGCAGTGTCGCCATCGGCGTGGTCATCGGCCGCACCTCCGAATTCTTCGACTTCTTCGTCTACGGCCTGGGCTCGATCCTCGTCTTCCCGAAGCTGATCTTCCCCTTCGCATCGAGCGCGGTCGCGGCGACCCTGATGTCGTTTGCGCTGTTCCCGCTGGCTTTCCTCGCCCGCCCCGTCGGCTCCTTCGTCTTCATGTGGATCGACCGCAACTACGGGCGCGGCACCAAGCTGACCGCGGCCCTCGTCATCCTTGGCGGCTCCACCGCCTCCATCGCCTTCCTTCCCGGCTATGACACGATCGGCTATTGGGCCGTCGCACTGCTTGCGCTCTTCCGGCTCGGACAGGGCTTTGCCCTTGGCGGCGCCTGGGACGGGCTGGCGTCGCTGCTCAATCTCAGCGCGCCGGAAAACCGTCGTGGCTGGTATGCGATGATCCCGCAGCTCGGCGCGCCCTTCGGCTTTGCGCTGGCGAGCGTCCTCTTCGCCTATTTCGTCACGAACCTTTCGGAGGCCGACTTCCTCGCCTGGGGCTGGCGCTATCCGTTCTTCGTCGCCTTCGCGATCAATGTCGTGGCGCTCTTCGCGCGCCTGCGCATCGTCGCCAGCAAGGAATTCGGCGCGGCCATGGAAGCGCAGGAGCTTCAGGCCCGGCCGATCTTCGAAATGCTGAGCAAACATGCGATGGACGTCGTGCTCGGCGCCTTCGTGCCGCTCGCAAGCTTCGCCATGTTCCACCTCGTCACGATCTTCCCGCTGTCCTGGGTCACGCTGACGGGCGGCCAGTCGGCGGCGCAGTTCCTCTGGGTGCAGGTTGCCGGTGCGGCGGTCGGCGCGGTCGGCATTGTCCTCTCAGGCGTCATGGCCGACCGGATCGGCCGGCGCAACCAGCTGATGGTCGGCGCGATCCTGATCGCGATCTTCTCCTTCTCCGCGCCCTTCCTGCTGGATGCCGGCGGCAAGGGGCAGGACGCCTATATCCTGATCGGATTCTTCATCCTCGGCCTGACCTTCGGCCAGTCCTCAGGTGCGGTCTCCTCACGCTTCACGCAGCAATACCGCTACACCGGTGCGGCGCTGACCTCCGACCTCGCCTGGTTGCTCGGCGCGGGCTTTGCGCCACTCGTGGCGCTCGGCCTTGCCAGCACCTTCGGTATCGTCTTCATCGGCGGCTATCTGATCTCAGGCGCGATCTGCACCATCGCGGCGCTGACGCTGACGCGCGCGATCAACCCGTAGGGGGAAGCGGATTTTCAAGCCAGCGGCGGGCTGCCAAAGCCCGCCCTCGCTTTTCCGTGCTATCAACGGCTCACTGATTCTCAATTTGTAGACGCCATGAGCCCCAAAACCCGCGGTTACCTCTTCGCCTTCCTGGCCATCTGCATTTTTGCCGGGCAGGACGCGATCACCAAATATCTTGGCGATCGTTATCCCGCGCTGTTCATCACGATGATCCGGTTCTGGGCCTTCGCGCTCTTCGTCTGCGGCTTTGCCGCGTCGTCGCCCGGCGGCCTGCGCCAGGCGATCCGGACGCGCCGCCCGTGGCTACAGATATCCAGGGGCCTCCTGCTCGTCGCCGAAATCGTCCTCATCGTCTTCGCCTATGTCCATGCCGGCCTTGCCATGAGCCAGTCGATCTTCCAGGCGACGCCGCTCATCATCACAATCCTCTCGATCCCGCTGCTGGGCGAAGCGGTCGGCTGGCGACGCGGGACGGCTGTCCTGGTCGGCCTTATCGGCGTGCTCGTGATCATCAATCCCGTCAACGTGCACTTCGACCAGTCGCTGCTTCTGCCGCTCGGGGCCTCCGTGCTCTTCGCGCTCTACAGCATCGCCACACGCGCCGTCAGCCGCGAGGATTCGGCCGTCACCAGCCTGTTCTATGCCGGTGTGGCCGGGGCCGTCGCGATCTCGCTGATCGGCCCGTTTTACTGGACTGAGGTCATCCCGACCGACTGGTTCGCACTGGCCGCGCTCTGCATCTGCGGCACCCTCAGCCACTATTTTCTGATCCGCGCTTATGGCCTTTTACCCGCCGCGGAAATCCAGCCGGTCACCTATTTCCAGCTCGTTCTCAACGTCATCCTCGCCGTGACCCTGTTCGGCGAAATCATTACGGCCAATATGGTGATCGGCGCCATCATCGTCGTCGGCGCCGGCCTTTTCACCATCTTGCGCGAGCATCAGCTTGCGCGGCGGTCCTCCTCCGGCACATGAATGTTCTGAGCGAGAAGGGCTGCATGCTGGTTGAAATTCACTATTTTGATCCGGCCTGATTCGGGCATGGGCAGGAGAGAAGCGATGCACGCAACGTTGAACGAACTCGCGGCCGATCTGGCGACAGGTCGGGTCACGTCGTCGCAACTGGTCGAGGTATCGCTGGCGCGCATTGCCGACGAGACGAGCGAAGGCGCACGTGCCTTCGTCAAGGTCCATGCGGACAAGGCCCGTACCGCAGCCAAGGCCGCGGACGACCTTCGAAAGGCGGGGCTCGCCCCCTCGCGTTTCGCCGGCATTCCGATTGCCGTCAAGGACCTGTTCGATCTGGCCGGCGAACCCACGCCTGCGGGCTCCCGGGTTCTGGCCCATGCCGCTCCGGCCAAGGCCGATGCTCCCGCCATCGCCCGTCTCAAGGCCGCCGGCTTCATCGTCATCGGCCGCAACAACATGACCGAATTCGCCTTTTCGGGCGTCGGCATCAACCCGCATTACGGCACGCCCGCCAACCCCTACGATCGCGCCACCGGCCGTATCCCCGGCGGCTCCTCCTCCGGGGCGGCCGTCTGCGTGGCAGACGGCATGGCCGCAGCGGCAATCGGCTCCTATACCGGCGGCTCCTGCCGCATCCCCGCGGCACTCTGCGGCATCGTCGGCTACAAGCCGACGGCAAACACCGTGCCGTTGAAAGGCGCGCTCCCCCTCTCCTTCACGCTCGATTCCATCGGCCCCTTGGCAAACAGTGTCGATTGCTGCGCCAGTCTGCACGAAATCCTGAGCGGCACCACGTTCACCAACGAGGGTGAACGTTCGGTCGCAGGCCTGCGCATCGCCGTGCCGCAATCCGTCGTCTTCGATGGCATCGAGCCGGTGGTGGCAAAGACCTTCGAAGCCGCGATCAAGCGTCTCGCCGATTCCGGCGCGATCGTGACGGAGATCCCACTCAAGCAATTCGAGATGGTGTTCCAGATCAACGGCAAGGGCGGCTTCCCGGCTCCGGAAGCCCTCTCCTGGCACCGCGATCTTCTGGAAGAGCACGGCGAGGATTACGATCAGCGTGTGCGTGCCCGCATCCTGCGTGCCAAGGAACAGACGGCGGCCGACTATATCGACATGCTGCACCTGCGCCGCGCCTATATCGAAGAAACGAGCCGCGCAATCTCGCCCTATGACGTGATCGCCATGCCGACCGTCCCGATGATCGCCCCGTCCATCGCGTCACTCGAAGCCGATAACGACCTCTTCGTGAAAACCAACCTGACGCTGCTGCGCAATCCGGCGCTGATCAACATGCTCGATGGCTGCGCCATATCCCTGCCGGCGCACCGCGAAGGCGAAGCGCCGGTCGGAATTATGCTCGCGGCTGCGGGCGGGCGTGATGCCGCTTTGTTTGCCAATGCGAGGGCGGTGGAAGCGGCTCTACGGACATAAATGCGGCGAAAGCAGCCGGTGTCAGACCGCTCCGGCCAGCGCATCGGCAACCGCGATCCTCGCCATTTCAAGCGCTGCCTCGCGCGTCTTTGCCGCGGCGATGAAACGACCGTTGTGGCAGAAGGTTGCGCCGGGCACGCCGCAAACCGCCGCGAGGTTCTCGCCGGTCAACCCTGCCCAGGCTGCCGGCAGATCCGCCCGAAGTTCAAAGCCGTCGCTCGACCGGCGTATGCCCGTCAGGCACCAGTCGGTGTCTCGCGGATGCACGACGAAGAGGAGGTGATCCGCGCCGGCCTTCACGATTGCCGGACGGAACGGCATGCCCATCGGAAGCTCCAGCACGCGCCCGTCACCGGCCGCCGCAATCGCCCGCAGCACGATCGACTCCGCCCGGAGTTTCGCCGCCGCCTGTCTTATCGACGCTTCCACGAAACCGCGGGCGATCGCTAACGCCTCGTGGAAGGCCCGATCGTCGGCACCCGGCTCCTTGTCGTCGAAGACGGGCTTGAGCGTTTCCAGCAGGACGGGCAGCGTCAGCTTGGCCAGAGCACCGGCCTCGGAAGGGCTCAAGGCGCCATTGTCCATCAGATCGACCGGCAGCACGAAATCGAGGTCGAAGCTCGCATGCAGGGTGTCGATATCGGCAGTGGGAACGCCGGAGGCGTTCAGATAGTCCCGGCCAAACTGGCGCCAGACCAGCCCGAAGGAGCTGAACGGCTGGCCGTCATCGCGCAAGGGCGCACCGCGCTGGTGGTGATCGAAAATCCCGGCCGCCGGATCAAAGGCGCCGCCGACATCGTAGATGATCCTGTCGCTTGCTGGCGTGATCCATTCCGGCGCGCGGCTGCGGATGATGCGGGCCTTCGGAAACAGACGCGCCAGGATCACGCTCGACAGCAGCTCATCCGCATGGAAGCCGCCGGAATGCGTTACGAGGAAATCGGGTTCCATGCTGGTCAACCTATCGAGAGTTCTGTCTTGAGACGCTCGGATATCGATTGGAGGCCCGCGTTACAAGGCCCGACGGCATGTGCGCGCTGCTCACGGCGCCTATCAACACTGCTTACGGCCCGGCGCTCGCCTCCCAGAGCTCGCGAACCATGTCGCGAAGCAGCAAGGCCTCGGCCCAGCGATCCGTCGTGTCGTTGCCGTCCCGGCCGGTGATCGCATAGGGTTTCGGGCCGAGCTCGCAGGTGAAGGCGAGTGTCGCATCCTCGTCCGACCGGGCGCGCCATTGGCGGAAACCGTAGTCCCACCAGCCGAGGAAGAGATCGAGCCAGGGGCGGTGATGCGGGAAGGAGATTTCGATCTGCACCTGCTCACGCGAGGCGACGCGGCCATGGAAGGCCTGGGCGTTGTCGAGAATGCGCCGGATCAACGCATGGTTTTCCTCCTCGACCGGAAAGGCGAATTCACGACCGACGAGGAAATGCGAGAGATCGGCAAGCAGCGGCAGGTCCGGGCGCTGGTCGAGAAGATCGAGCGTGAAGAAGAGGTCCGTCGTCATCCGGTCGCGGTGGGTTTCGATGAAGACGGGGATTCCGGCGTCCTCGGCCAGGCGCATCCAGCCGTCGAGCAAGGGCAGGCAATCCTGGACCCGGCGCAGCCGCACGTCGGGTTGCAGGTTGATATGGCTGACCGGGAAGTCCGCCGCCAGTTCCAGCGGCAGGCGCAGGTCATCGATGGAGCGCGGAAAGCAAACACCTTCGATCTTGAGGCCGGTGCCCCGGATGGTGTCGTTGAGCGCAACAACATCCGCCCGCTTGGTATAATGCGCACTGATGCCGTCGAAGCCGGCTTCCGCGATCATCGCAATGTTTTCTGCAAGGCTTCGCTCATGGCCGTCCGTATGCCGGCGCTCCATGGCCCAGAGCGACTGGAAAATGTGCAGCCTCTGCATCAGGCGGCCCGTGCGCTTTTGAGGAGCGCCTTGAGATTCACGGCGGGATCGGCAAGGGCTGCGGGATCGGGACTGATACCCGCCGCGATCAGCATTTCCGCAAGCTTGATATCCTTGGCGAGGCTGTTGCCGGCACCGAGACCGGCGGCGGCCACGAGGTGTCCGTCTTCCAGATAAAATTCCAGCTCGCCCTGTTCGAGCGAGCGCAGAACGCTCTGGTGTCCGGGCTGCGGCAGGCCGGCGACCTGCAAGCCGAGATCGTACTGATCCGACCAGAACCAGGGGACGGCGGCGAAGGTTTCGGCTGCACCCGCCATGTTGCGGGCGGCGGTTTCGGCCTGGCTGCGCGCATTGCGCCAGCTTTCGAAACGCAGATGGCCACCACCCGGCTGCGCCACGGCAGCACAGTCGCCGGCCGCGAAGATGTGCGGATCGCTGGTTCGCAGATAGGCGTCCGTCAGGATGCCGTTGCCGACTGCGAGCCCTGCCGTGTCAGCGATTTCCATATCCGGCGCCACGCCGATGGCGGAAACGACGATATCGGCCGGCACCGCGGTGCCATCGGCAAGCACGACGGTTCCCGATCCGATCTCGGCAAGCCCCTGCCCGAGATGGAAATGAACGCCTTGCTCGTCATGACGTGCCTGCAAGCACGCCGCAAAACGCGGCGGCACGGCACGCCCAAGCGTCTTCGGCGCGGCCTCGATCA